>CAVJHW010000058.1:11884-12969 GCA_963649395.1 Coriobacteriaceae bacterium
CAGGCAGAGTCTGTCTACGATCCTTCCCTGGAGGAGAAGATGAATCTCTCCTCCTCGTCCGGCGCCTCTTCTCCCGGATCGGAAGAACAGGATTCTTATTTTAATGATGCAGCCCGTTTTATCATTGAGAAGGACAAGGCTTCCATCGGCATGCTGCAGAGAGCCTTTAAGATCGGCTTCAATCGCGCAGCCAGGATCATGGATCAATTGTATGAGGCCGGGGTTGTGGGAGAAGAGGAGGGCACCAAGCCCCGCAAGATTCTGATGACTATGGAACAGTTTGAGAATTATCTGGAGGGAAATGAACCATGAAAAAATGTTCATTTTGTGGAGAACCGGTTCCGGAAGGGGAGGTTTTTTGCCCCAAATGCGGACAAGAAGTGCAGTTAGTTCCTGACTATGAGACCATGGGCACTCGCTTGCTGGAGCAGCAAAAGCGCCAGCAGGAAGAGGAAGAAAGAGAAAGAGAAGTCCAATCACAGGCAGAAGAGGAAGCCAGGCAGAGGAAGCGCAGGAATCGAAGGATTGCCTTGGTCGCCACCGCTGCAGTGGCTGCTGTGGTTCTATTGGTTCTGCTCTTCCATTATTTTGGACATCAGAAGAATCATAATTCTTTTGACTACCAGCTGAAGCAGGCGCAGGAGGCCTACGAGGGGGAGGATTATGACTCTGCCTTAGCCTATGTGGAGCGAGCCCTGGCGCTGGACAGCAAGAATAAGGATGCCAGACTGCTGGAGGCACAGATTTATAGTAAGAAGAAAGATTATGAGAAAGCGGTGGAAGTATTAGAGGAGCTTCTGAAGGAGGATCCGGATCTGGAGGCTGCCTATGGAGAATTGCTCCCCCTTTACCTGGAGGAGAAGGATACAGATGCCATCAAGCAATTGATGGATGCCTGCAAGGATGAGAAGATTCGCCAGAAATACAGCGAATATATCTGTCCCGCCCCCACCTTCAGTCTGGAGGGTGGCACCTATCAGGAAACCAAACTGGTGGCTCTTACCGTAGATTCCACGGCTACGATTTATTATACCAGTGACGGTACAAAACCAACGACATCCAGCAGCAAATATACCATAGAGATC
>CAVJHW010000058.1:12979-14900 GCA_963649395.1 Coriobacteriaceae bacterium
GGCTGTGAATGCCCTGGGGATCCAAAGCGACGTGGTGGAAGAGATCTATCAGATTCAACCCAAGAAGCCTTCCGCTCCGAAGATCACACCGAAGGACGGCACCTATACTTCGAAAACCACATCGAAGATTACAGTGACCGTTCCGGAGGGCTACAAGGCCTATTATGCCTTTGATGAGAAGCCGACAACAGCCAGTACTCTGTATACCGGTCCGGTAGATATGAAAGAGGGGGCTCATATTTTCTATGCCATTTTGGTGAATAGTGAGGGTGTGTCCAGCACTGTGGCCTCTGCCACCTATGTCTACAGCAAGGTAGCGGAAACCACCACAACGCCTACACCCACCCCTACCAGGAAGGTCACGCCTACGCCGGATGTGGAAAAGCCGGATACTGTGGTAACTCCCACGCCTACGCCTACGCCGGAGCCCACGGAGGAACCAACGCCAGAACCTACAACGGAACCAACGCCGGAGCCTACAAAGGAACCAACGGAGGAACCGACTCCGACTCCCACGGAGGAAGCACAAGAAGAATAAAGAATGACATAAGTATTTCAGGATAATAATCGGGATACTTTCACGGAAGTACCTGTGTTATTATAAAAAGCATGGGGTAAAAGGAGGAACAGTATGTACAAAATTTTGAAAGCGGATCAACTGGCCGCCAACATCTACCGTATGGTAGTGGAGGCGCCTAGAGTCGCAAAGCATTGTATGCCGGGGCAATTTGTGATTGTCAAAATGGATGAGGAAGGGGAGCGGATCCCCTTGACTATCTGCGATTATGACAGAACAAATGGAACGGTAACTATCGTATTTCAGCCTGTCGGGGCGTCAACCACAGAGATGGCGCATCTGAAAGCAGGAGATGTCTTTGAGGATTTTGTAGGTCCCCTGGGACAACCTTCAGAATTTGTACATGAGGATTTGGAGGAGTTAAAGAAGAAGAAGATTCTCTTCGTAGCAGGAGGGGTTGGTACGGCACCGGTTTATCCCCAGGTAAAATGGCTGCACCAGCAGGGGATAGAGGCAGATGCTATTATTGGAGCCAAGAACAAGGATCTGGTAATTCTGGAAAAGGAATTTGAAGAGGTTTGCAACCTCTATGTCACCACGGATGACGGTTCCTACAAGAGAAAGGGTATGGTCACCCAGTGCATTGAGGATCTGATTGCGGAGGGCAAGCATTATGATGTTTGCGTTGCCATTGGACCCATGATTATGATGAAGTTTGTCTGCCTGCTGACCAAGAAGCTGGGAATTCCCACTATTGTCAGCATGAATCCTATCATGGTAGACGGAACCGGAATGTGCGGCGCCTGCCGCCTGACCGTAGGCGATCAGGTAAAATTCGCCTGTGTAGACGGACCGGAGTTCGACGGCCATCTGGTAGACTTTGACCAGGCGATGAAGCGTCAGCAGATGTATAAGACCCAGGAGGGACGCGCAATGCTGAAGCTCCAGGAGGGCGACACACATCACGGTGGTTGCGGCTTATGCGGAGGTGACAAATAATGGCGGATGTATTGAAGAAGGTAGCGGTCAGAGAGCAGGAGCCTAAGGTTCGTGCGACCAATTTTGAAGAAGTATGTTACGGCTACAACCAGGAGGAGGCCGTGGAAGAAGCCTCCCGCTGCATTCATTGCAAAAAGGCGAAATGTATCGAGGGTTGTCCCGTAAGTATTAATATTCCTGACTTTATTGCCCAGGTAAAGGAAGGCAACATAGAGGCTGCCTATCAGGTTATCAGTGAATCCAGTGCCCTGCCGGCCATCTGCGGACGGGTATGTCCCCAGGAAAGTCAATGTGAGGGCAAATGCATTCGCGGTGTCAAAGGGGAACCGGTATCCATCGGCAAACTGGAGCGCTTTGTGGCAGACTGGGCCAGAGAGCACGGAATCAAGCCGACCCCGGCTGCTC
>CAVJHW010000059.1:0-14619 GCA_963649395.1 Coriobacteriaceae bacterium
GCGGCGACTGCGGGAGCACGTAGTGCGGAGCAGTCGGCTTTCATACGTGGTGGTGGGGGACAGCGTGCAGCAATCTGGGCTTACAGCTTGAAGCCCAGCAGGAGGATATTCTCCTCCTCGGTCCTCTTATAATCCATATAGAAGGTCATGTTCCTCACCATATGGAGGCCCAGACCTCCGATGCCCCGGTCTTCGGCAGACAGGCTGGTATCCGGCTCCTTCTCCTGGGTGGGGTCGTAGGGGATTCCCTTATCGCGGAATTCCAGGAAGAAACGGGTATCTCGAAAATGCAGCTTCATAGTGGCGGACTCTGCACCACTATATCGAACAATATTAGACCAAATCTCATCAAATACGATTCGGATATGGGTCTGCACCTTCTGGGGAATTCTGCAGCCCTCCAATTTCTCCTCCAGGAAGCTTTGCATAATCCCGGTGGATTCCTCATCCGGGTATAGGGTGACGGAGAATTCCTCGTGCAGGGCCTTCATCTTGAGGCAAAGCATGGTAATGTCGTCCGCCTGGGGAGTCTCCCCGGCGAAGGCAGCCACCTCTGCGGTTACCCCCTTGCAGGCAGATCGGGGATCCTGGTCCGCCTCCTGCAGGCATTGCTCCAACCTTTCCTCCCCATACAGGCTATTGGCAGAATTGACCGCCTCGGTCACGCCATCGGTGTAGAGATAGATCATGTCCCCCGGCTCCAGCTGCAATTCCTGCCGGTGATAAGGGCTTTCCTCCAGCCCTGCCAGGACAAAGTCCGGCTTGGTCCGCAAATATTGAACCTGGCCCCCTCTGCGGCGCAGGAGGGGGGGATTGTGACCGGCATTGACGAAAGATACCTTCCCTGTCCGCAGATCCAGCTTGCCCATCCAGGCCGTGATAAACATGTCGGCGTCATTGGACTCACACAGCTTGCAGTTGGCTCTGGTGAAAATCTCCTCCACCTCGTAACCGCTCTCTGCCAGCCCCTTGATCAGGGTCTTGGCCGTCATCATGAAAAGGGCTGCCGGAATCCCCTTGCCGGAGACGTCAGCGATCATAAAGACCAGACTATAGGAGTCCAGCAGGTAGAAGTCATAGAAGTCTCCCCCCACCTCCCTGGCCGCATCCATATAAGCATACATATCAAAATCCGGCCGATTGGGATAGAGGGGAAATACAGAGGGCAGGGCAGAATGCTGAATCTGCCGGGCCAGCTCCAACTCCTTATCGATCCGCTCCTCCGCCTCCTTGATATAGTGTTTCAGGGTGGAGACCGTGGCATTCACGTCATCGGAAAGCTCAGAAAATTCCTCATAATTCCGCACATTGATCACCGTATCCAGATTGCCCTTGGTGATGGCATTCAGGCCTTCATTGACCCGCTGAAGGTTACAGATTACCTTCTTCTTCAGCAGCTGGTAGACCAGGATAAAGAGAGCCGTATAGATCAGGATCTCCATAAAGACCACCAGGTAGAGGGTGACATGCCGATAGAGCTCTGCGTCCTCCATGGTAATCCGCCAGACAATCTGCTGGGTAAAACCGCTGGTAGCCGCAAAGGCAATCACCACACAGACCAGCAGCCAGAAGCCAAAATCATAGCTGAGCCGCCTGCGGTTAAAATCCGCCTCCAGCCCCTCCCGGGAAAAGCTGCAAACCAATACCGACAGGCAGACTGCCAGACCGTTACAGAGAATCATGGGAAAGGCACAGACCTGAACAAAGCGGAAGGCATAGGATACATCCGACAGATTGGTGGCCAGGATCAGGAGCATATGGAGTACTTCCATGGTGGTTCCGATGCCAAAGGCAGACAGAATACCCGGTTTCTCATTTTCAAAAAGGGTACGCCGCATCAAACCGCTGAAGAGACCGGCCAGGAGGGTAGCCAGGGAGCAGGCCACCCGGGTCAGGCTGCCATATCCCCAATAGATACAAAACCAGCGGTGGGCCGCGCCGATGGTGCCCGCCAGGAGACCAGCCGGTCCGCCGAAGATCAGCCCTGCACACAGGGGGGCGGAATCCCTCACATTCAGAATAACCCCACCTCCGGCATCCACCCCGTAGCGACTAGCCAGGGTAGCAGCGATTCCAAAGGATATGCCCACCAGGATCTGCTTGACCCGGTGGGAAAGAGCCGCCAGCCTAGTCTTCCCCAGGAGGAAATTCAGGACTGCCGACAAAACCACCATGAAGAGAGTAGCTGCCCCCATCTGCAGAACCGGTGACTGTGTTCCCATCCTCTTACCCTTCTATCGTCAGAAAATCGGAAAAACCGGTGATAGTAAAGACCTCCATCACAGCCTCCGGCACGTGAATCAGCTTCATGCCCCCCTTTGCGCTCATCCCCTTCTGGGCCTTCAGGATCACCCGCAGACCCGCGGAAGAAATATATTCCAACCCTTCCATGTCCAGGGTAAGGCTTTGTGCCTTTTCCAGAACCTCATCCACCACCGTCTCCAGCTCCGGCGCCGTAGTAGTGTCCAGTCTGCCGGACAGGCAAATCATGGTATCCTCTGCGATTGTCTTATCAATATTCAGCATTCTATTCTCCTTTCATACAGAGCAGCAGCGCAAGCCACCCTGGGGTTACCTCCTGTGAGCTTCTACGAAGGGAATCAGCTTCTCCCTCAATAATTGCAGAGCCATGGCACGTTTCTCGTAAGACCACCGGTCCCCCTTCAGCAGGCAGGTGCAGCAGCGAAACCAAGCCATGGGATAGAGCCACTCTACATCCGGATCCTTCTCCAGGGCTTCCTCCAGCGTATCAGCCTGAAAATACTTTCTCAGCAGGAGGCTGAGAATCCGATCCATGGTGGCCTGAGGCATCTTATAGAAGGTATTGTAGCCATTTTCCCCTTCTGCGGCATAATGCACCGAGAAGAGGATGCGGGAAATATCAAACATGGGCATGCCCATGGAGAATTCCCCCATATCAATGAGGCAGCATTCCCCCTTCTGGACCATAATATTATTGACATTCAGATCCCCATGAATACAAAAACCGCGATCTGGTATCAGATCCAGGAATTCATAGAGGTAGGAGGCTTCCTCCTCCGTAATGCCGGTAATATTGGGAATGTCCACCCGATTCAGGTCCTTGAAGGAAGGAAGCGCCCCCTCCTCCACCGAGATGGAGTGAACCTGGCGGCAGACCGCCGCATACATATCCACATAATGCTCCAGCTTGTCGGGATTCTCCCGCAGAAGCTCACCCAGGGTCTTGGAATGGATGAGCTCGTATACCACGCCGATACGCCCCTGGGCCTCCACAATATCATAGGAAATGGCCGTAGGCAGCCCCAGAACAAAGGCCTTCCTGGCCAGCTCCTTCTCCTGCTGTACCTCCTCTTCCTTCACCTTGGGATAATAGAGCTTGATAATCCGCTCCTCATCCAGACGGAAGACCTCTCCGCAGGCGCCCGATCCGATCTTGACGCAGTTCTCCAGGCTAATCTTCCTCCTGGCCTTGGAAATATCCATAATCTCCGAAAAGCCGGTCACGTCAAAGACCTTCATCACCTCTTCATTGACCCGGATAATGCGGAAGGGTTTCTTGCCGCAGCGCTTTTTCAAAGCCAGCAAAACCCGAAGTCCGGCACTGGAGATATAGTCCAATTCCTCGGCATCCACCAGAATTCCCTCTGCCTTCCCCGGTTCTCCCGCCACAGCCGCCTCCAGTTCAGGAGCATTGGCGGAGGTCACACTTCCTCGGATGGATATGCCTGTCACAGTGTCATGGGTAATGGTCACTTGCATTTGCATCTACTCCTCCTGACTGAAAATCTCCTCTGTCAGCTTCTTCAATTCCTCATACATGGGCAAGCCTTCCAAAGGAGAAAGGGCCGCTACCGTTTCCCGAAAAAGCCAGGCCTGCTGGTCTCTGCCCCGCTTAAAGCGATCCCAGACGGCCTCTCCCACCTTACCCAGCTCCTCATGAAGACTGCGCAGGTTGGATAACTTATCCGCACACATGAGCATCTTATGGCTGCGATCCCCCGGCTGTCTCAAGACCTCCAAGGCGGCACCCTTTCGTTCCTCCCAGGTCTTGTCCTTATCCTCTGAGTCCGCTGCCACCAACTCTGCCACCTCCTGATTGAAGGCCACCTCCAGCTGGTCTTTGGTAATATAGGCATCCTCTATGGTATCATGGAGATATCCCGCTGCGATCAGCTCCTCATCTGCCCCATTGCGTGCCAATTCCATGGCCACCTCCACCGGATGGGTAATATAGGGCAGACCATCCTTCCGGACCTGCTCCCCATGGGCATAGTAGGCAAATAGAAAGGCTTTTGTCGTCAAATGTTCCATCGTTCCCTATCTCTCCTGCTTTCCCTTCTAAGCCTCATCGGCACAATTCCAGAGCCAGGCGGTAAAAGACCGGATCTTCCATGGCCTCCTCCTGATTCCGGTACCGGGCCAGAACCCCGAAGAAATTCTTCCCCTGTCCGTATTTGCCATCTGCCTGGTATTGGTTGGATATCATAAAGCATTGCTTGTTGGGCAGGAGACTCAGATTATTCTGCAGCCGCTTCAGCTTCTTATTGGATACCTCACTGGCCTCTGCCAGCAGGATATAGGCATCGGACTCCTCCATCAGGGCCAGGGTCTGTTCATCCAGACTGGTGCCCAGATCCAGGATGATATAAGAAAAATCCTTCTTCTCCCGCAGCAGGCCTAAGAGGGTCTTCAATTCTTCTGTCCCAATCCCCAGGGAGGGCATAATCTTCTCAAAGGGCAGAAGATAAGACACCTCTTCCTGGTCAATATTCTGCAAAATCCTCCAATAGCTGTCCTCATCCGGCTTCTTCAGCTTCTCTGCCAGATTGGCATCTGCATATCTCTCTGTATGCAGGAAAACCGAGAAGCTCTGCAGGCTGTCGCAGCCCACCACCAGCACGGTCTGATCCAGCTTCCGAAGCTTCCGCCCCAGAGCCAGGGTCACCAGACTCTTGCCGCAGCCGCCAATGGGGGAATAGACCGCGATCACCTTGGGTTCCGGCTTCTCCAGGGGAATCGGCCTCTCCGAAGGCTTGGGCATCTCCTCTGCCAGCCAAGCCTCCAATTGCCCGAAAATCTCTTCCCCCTCCTCTGGGGAGAAACCCTCCTCCCCCCTCCGGAAGAGAAAGCCCACATGCCGGATCTCATCGTGCTGAAAATAAGTATCATACAGTTCCGGGTCTATCAGCAGCAGATCCAAGTCACGAGGAGTCCTAAGATAGTTCTCCAGATAGGCCAGATCTGTAATGATATGAATCCGAACTCTGGAGCCGAAGCGCCGGATCATCTCACTCTCTAATTGTCGAATATAGCCATAATCTCTGTCAATGACCAGAAGCCTTCGTTCCTCTTCCATGTACCCTCCTTCCTACTTCGTCAGGTTCTCCTTCTCATTCCACATTAAAGGTACAATCTGCAAACCGCAATACACTGCCCTTGCCCACAGGCGTCTGGGCCATGGGCGGAAGCTTCTGATCATTCAGATAAGTTCCGTTGGCGCTCTCCAGATCCATAACATAGAAATTGATATCATTCCAGCCAATCTCCGCATGCAGGGGACTGACGGTGGTAGCCCCCTCAATGACCCCGTCTGCTGCCTCCCCATCCGTCCCGATCCGAAAAGCCTCATGACCGATATGGAAGCTCTGGGGGACAGGGGTATTCACGCTCTTCAATACAATCTCCTCATCCTCCCTGGGGGGTCTCCGTTCCAAAGCCTCCTGCAGACTGGTCCAGTCACCGAATTGCCTTTCCTTCTGGAATTCCATCTGCCTGCATACATGGCTGCCGGACTCACTGTGGCCCAGCATCTCCTCCAGCAGGGCATAAATCCTCTTCTTATAGATCTGACTGTTGAGGGATTCCTCCGGCAGCACGGCGGGCAGACAGAGGAAATATACCTTTCCCTCTTCATCCAGATAGATGCTGTCCAAATCCCATACCAGATTCTCCGGTGAAATCTCCATACAGCCCTCCAGCTCCTTGACCCTTTCCAGCAAGGCCTTGCCCACCTGGCAGATCTGATCCAGGGTCATATCCTCCAATCGACTATCCAGGCTCTCATATCCTTCCGGGAAATAAGCCAGCTTGATCCTGTCATTAAAGCGGATCCAGGTACAGGGAAGCAGACCCTTATCCCTTCCCTCTTCCATAAAGCCCAGTGCGTCCGGATCCAGCAAGTCTTCTGAGTTCAGCATAAATTCCCTCATGACGCAACCTCCCTATGTCCCTTTTGCTCTCCTCATTGTACAACATAGGGCAGGAATTTACAAGAACATTCACACTGCCCTCTTCCAGGAGCCCTTGCGGTAGAAGAGCAAAGACAGGCAGGCTCCCACACACCAGCCCACCGGCCAGGCCATCCATATGCCCAGCACCTGGAAGATCTGAGACAGGCAGATGGACAGGCAAACCCTCAGGAGCAAGTCACTGAAGGTGGTTACCATAAATTGCTTCATGGCTCCTGTTCCTCGCAGGATCCCGTCTGCCACCACCTTAGCTGCTACCACGAAATAGAAGGGGGTGACGATCCGCAGAAATTGCAAGGCCGTGGTCATGGCTTGCCCCTCCGGATTATCTAGGAAGAGGTAAATAAGATACCGGCCGGCCAGCAGATAGAGGGCGGCCAGGGGAACCGTCAAGGTCCAAATCATCTTCATACCGGCTCGAAAGCCCTCCTGAATCCGGTCCAGCTTCCTGGCTCCCAGGTTCTGCGCCGTATAATTAGAGATTCCATTACTCAAGGTCGTAAAGGAAGTGATCACCAGGTTGTTGAGCTTAATGGCAGCGGAATAACCTGCCATAACGCTGGATCCAAAACCGTTAATCTGACTCTGGATTACCATATTTCCCAGGGAAATAAAGCTTTGCTGCAGGGTACTGGGAATGGCGATCAAAGCGATCTTGCCCAGCAGGGGCCAGGAAAAAATCACTGTCCGGCCCGGGGTCTGAATCCGGTGCAAACGCCTCAGGACAACCACAACGGCCAACAGACAGCTGACTCCCTGACAGAGGAAGGTAGCCCAGGCCACTCCCGCCACTCCCATATGGAAGACAGTCACGAAGAAGATATCCGCTCCGATATTGGCACAGGAAGAACAGGCCAGGAAGACAAAGGGCGTCCTGGAATCTCCCAAAGCGGAAAAGATTCCTGTGGCTACGTTATAATAGAAGGTAAAGGGCAGACCCAGGATGTAGATATCCAGATAAAGCCGGGAATCCGCCCATACATTCGCCGGGGTACGAATCAGATCCAGCAGGCTGCCGCTAAAGAGAAGTCCCGCCGCCATCAGAACCCCACATACTACCCCTGTGGCAATCAGGGAGGTATAGACCGCCGTCTTCATTTCCCCATACTTCTTCGCCCCATAGAGCTGAGCCGTGATCACAGAGCAGCCAATGTTGCAGCCCACGGCAAAAGCCAGGAAAATCAGGGTAATCTCATAGCTGTTGCCCACAGCTGCCAGGGCATCCTCCCCCACGAACTTTCCCGCCACCAGGCTGTCTGCTATATTATAGAGCTGCTGGAAAATAATACTTCCAAACAGGGGCAGACAAAACCTCCATAGCACGGTCTCCGGTTTACCAGTAGTCAAATCTCTGTTCACGTGTCTCATCCTTCTTTCTCGTGACATAAGCTCCCACGGCCGCTCCTGCAGCCGCCCTACATAAAAGTCAGCTGCCCTGCACTGGTGTGCTTCCGCAGCTGTCATCCCTATCCGCAATCCGCCCCCGGGGGCAGCCTGCGGATCTCTGTTGTCATTCTACCACGGGTTTTTCTATTCATCAAGAAATTGATTTTTTTATCCCTCCTTCAGAAAGTCTAAAAGGTCAAAGAACCGGTGTCTATCCCTCAGACACCGGCTCTTTGACCTTTTCATTTATGTGGGTTCAGGCCTTTGACACTGTAACCCATGGTTATTTCAGAATATCCGCGATAACCGCATTGGCATCCAGTACGTTTACTGCCTTATCTCCATTGCAATCTGCTTTCAGGAAGCGAACCATGGCAACCTCTGTAAAGGAAGCATATTTCGCATTATACATGTTGTAAACAAACTGTGCATCGTTGACATCCACAAAACCGGTTTCATTGATGTCATAATCATAGCGGATCTCTGTCTTGGCTGCATCTGCCTCTGCCACTTTCCCTGCAGCCTCTTCCTGGAGCTCCGCCTGTGATTTTTCGGAAATCACAAGATAGGCATAAGCCTGATACTTCTCGGACCAGAACATGGGAGTGCCCTCATAAGCCAGAACCTTACCCTCGGAGACTGTACCGGTAGTAGTTACAAGCCACAGGGAGGTGCCATCCAGTTTGAGATACTCACTGACCTCTGTAACCAGGTCGCTCTTGGCAGTCTTTTCCACCGTCACGGTCAGGTCGGTACCGGTCAGCTTATCAGCGGCAATCGTATACTTTCCGTCCTCTCCAGGCTGCAGCTCCTCATCCCCCAGTTTCACGATATAGTCAAATCCCTCCTCCTGGTTCAGTTCAAAGAGGAAATCCTGCCCATTGGTGGCTGTCTGCGTCGCACCGCCTTTCACGTCACCGGAACCACTGCCCGTGAAGAGGATGCTGGTTGTGGTCGGGGCTTTTTTCGTCTTTTCCACCTGAATGACAATATCACCTACAATATCCGCACCTTTGATGGTATAGAAATAAGTTCCGTCGATTTCCTTCAGCAGCGCAAGGGTAGCAACCTTACCATCGATGGTCATGGTATAGGTATAATCATAAGCAGAATCCTGGGCAGCCTGGAAGGTATAATCCTCCCCATAGGACGCCTGATTTGCAATGGTAAGATCACTCTTCCCGCTGCCCGTTACAGTGATGGGATATTTTTTCGCTGTTTTTGTGGACTGGATCACCAGATTGCCTGTCACATTCTCAACTGCGAAGCTACCGTCTCCCTTATCCACAACGGTGACGGCTTCCCCACCCATCGTAGAACCGTCGAAGGTATAATCGTAATGGGTATCCTTGGCGGTAAAGGTATAATCCTGGTTCGGTTCAGCCACCAAAGCCCCCTCGAAATCGGCAGGCAGCGTCACCTTATAAGCGGTTACATTGATTTTGGTCTCTGCATTAGCAATGGTCGCAGCGGGAGCATCCTGTCCTGCATTGGCACTCTCATCCAATTTGGCTGCCGTCAGTCTGACACTGGCTTCTCCGGTAGCCTTGCTGGTAAAGGCCAATTGGAATACATCCCCCAGTGCTTTATCCTCGCCAAATCCGGCAATACGAAGAGTGCCTGCCTTGTCACTGACGATATAAGAAGAAGCAATGGTGGAAGCCTCTTTGTTGAAGCTCAATTTGGACGCATCATAGGTAAAAGTCATATCCAATGCGTTGAAGGATTCATAACCGGTGGCGCCAACAGAAACTGCCACAAGGGCATCCTCCCCGACTACCACACTCTGGGTCTCCGAAGGCAGGGAAACCGTATATGCCTTCACTTCTTCCGGTTTCACAGTAACAGAAACGACACCCTTCCCCTCCTGTACCTGTCCGTCATCGGAAAGCTTGAAATCATCCAGCATCAGGTTTTCTTTGGTAACTTCAAATTCTACGTCTGCCGCCTCGGTGATATCCTGTTTTGCGGTGAAGGTCAGCGTATAGAGGGGACCGGCCGCAACGGTAACACCGACCGTCTGGGTATCAAGCACAGAAAGGTTGTAGTAGCTGCCCTTGGCATCCTTCTTGACCTTGCTGCTGATCTGGGTCAGGTTACTGGCCGCTCCTATGGTGCTGGAGGTCAGCTCAAAATAGGTCGGATTAAAGTACAAACGATAAGCAAAAGTAATAACACGATCCACAGATTGGTCCATATTCACAGTTACATCAACGGTTTCCCCTGCATGGATCAGGGTCTTATCGATGCTGGAGCTGACCGTGTAGGCCAAAGCATTGAAAGCCTTGGAAAATATCAAGGTCAATGCCAGCAAAACTGAGACTAATTTTTTCATAAGCAAACATCCCTCCCTTATTATGATGGTGGGGCAAAGGGTATCTGCAAAGCATTCCCCATCCCCTCATTATTTACGAAAATGCGTCAATTCGTCCATTGTAGAAGGCGTAGATCAAGGCCGCATCTATATTGGTCACCGCACCGTCTCCATTGACATCCGCTGCAGCAAGCTGTTCCTGGGTCAGCTCATAATTGCCATTAAAGTAGGCATAGGTCAGGGCCGCATCAATATTGCTGACCTGGCCATCCCCATTGACATCTCCCGGTATCACAGCCGGTTCCGGCTCACCCTCCACCCTGACCAGGGCAGTGGCAGAGGTCATGCGTGCATCCGAAGAGCCCCCCTTGGGGTCAGTGCCCAGCAGATAATAGTCTCCCGGAGTGTCAGGAAGGGGGAAGGTATAACTTCCCACGCTCCCCTCCAGGTCACTGACCTTTTTCCATTGGGAATCATAGAGGGCAACGTTCAGCCCTGAAACTGCCTCAAAGCTTTCTGTTCCCCCCTCTGCCACGGATTTGGTATCATACTTCAAGGACTGAGCGGTCACAGATTCCCCGGCCCGTCCTACATAGGTATCCTGGTCAAAGCAGGCAAAGGCTCCATCTTCCCAGAAGGACCAGTCACTGAACATTCCCACGTCGATGGTATCTTCGTCAGAAAGCAGAATGTAGTCCGCCGTACTGCCCCAGCCTGCAGACATCAGTGGATAGACATGGTTACGATAATACATGAGATTCTCATCATGTCCCCAGAACTGGGTCATATACATCGAGGTGGCAGAACCGGAAAGGGACAAGGCCTTATGCTGGCTTTCGTATGCAAGCTCACCATTCATATCATAGACTGCGGTGGTTTCCCCATAGTCCAGCACGCCGGAAGTGCCCTTACAGCAGGCGCTTTCGGCCAATCCCATATAGTAACGCTCCAGCAGGTAGAGGTACAGATGCAGGAGCGTAGGCCGTTCAATCACCGTATCACCAACATAGCCCCCCTGTCCATTCTCCGTCCCATAACGTGCATAATCCGCAAGGCCATACTCCTTCAGATCAAAATAAGGCACCGTAACCTTGAGATGGGAAAGGATGGTATGGTCCCTATCATTCCCCCGAAGGGGAATTCCGTTATTATTGATGGTCACATATACCGTGACAGCACTTGCCGGTGTCTCATCATATCCATACTGTGATTCACTTTCCTCTTCCGCTTCCTTGACCGTGATCGTCATCGTATGACTGATGCTGCTTCCATCCGGGCAGGTGGCGGTAAGAATCGGTGTATAAGTACCCGCTGCAGCAAGGGAGAAGTAGAAGGTACCATCTGTGATCTTAGTCTGGCTGCCAAAATCTCCTCCGCTCAAGGCATAGCTAAGACTGTGGCCCTCACTGTCAGCAAAAACGGTAGAGAGATCAAGCTTGTACAATCCGCCCTGTGTTACTTCTGCACTTTCCGGCGCGGAAGACAAAAGCGTGATGCTGCAGCCATCTGCCGCAAAGGACGGCAGGCAGAGTGCAAAAAGCAATACACAAGCCAGCAAAAAGGAAAGCACTCTGCTCGGTTTACCACGTTTCATGTTCTATGAAACCTCCTATCATAATTTTGGTTACAGGGTCAAAAGCCCTTCCATGAGGGTGACGTGGGGCGAAAGCCCCGCGAGGAAGCTGCCGCAGGCTCCAAAGCTGCCCCCTCCCAATGGAGAAAGGGCAGCTCCCCTGTTATGAGTTTGCTCAGCCGAGAATGTGATCAATAATCGCGGCGGTGTCGAGAGTTGTTACCGTCTTGTCGCCGTTTACGTCAGCCTCAAGGAACTTGAGCATGGATACCTTCTCAAAACTGTCATAGCTGGCATTATACATATTGTAAACAAACTGGGCGTCGTTCACGTCCACTACCTTTGTACCATTTACATCAAAGTTATAGGATACCGCATCAGAGGTCGCCTCGATTTCGGCGATTGCTGCCTGGGCGGCGGTCTTTACGTCATCCATAGTATCGGCGGAGATAACAAGGTAGGCATAGCCGCCGTATTTCTCCGAGGTAAACATGGCATTTCCGTCATAGGCCAGGGTCTTGCCCTCAGCCAGCGCCGCCTTGGGTGCGGCGGTGACAAGCCATATGGACTTGCCGTCCAGCTTCAGATACTCGGAAACCTCCACCGTGCAGATGGGTTCGGTCTTCTCTACGTTAACGGTGACGGTTTCGCCCGCGACCATTTTAGCGGCGGGAACAGTGTAGCTGCCGTCCGCACCGGGGGTCAGTGCTTCGCCGTCAAGGGTCACGGTATAAACCGCGTCGCTGGCGGGCATCTCAGAGGCAGCCTTGAAGTCGAATGCGGCGAGTATGGTGTACTTTCCGTCTGCATCCTTACCTACCAGATATTCTGTCATTCCGGAAGACATATAGCCCCCAAAGGGGTCAACGCAGGCTCCCCAGTCCTCATCAATGGTAAACACTCCGCCTTCCGTGTATCCCTCCGGAGTGATTTCCTTCATTTCAACATTCGCAAGCTGGTTCATATATACGGTATAGTGGGGGATATCAGCGCCGAGGTTCGTGAAGTCGGACGCAGACACATCGCTTCCAGCAGGAATCTCAGTTACCTGAACGTTTCCGTCGAGAATACCCTCTGTAACAGTCTCGCCGCTCTGGGTAACAAACGTTGCAGGAAGTGCTACCATGCTGATGCTGCTAATGGTAAATGTGAAATCCTTTCCGGCCTCTCCCGTCTGGGTCGTGCCGCCCACCACGTCGGCCGCGCCGGAGCCGGTGAACTGCACCGTGGTCTGGCTTGCGGGCTTCAGCTCGCGCTCCGCCGTGATTCTAACCGTGTCCGGAATCATATCCTTGCCGGGAATTGTATAGGTAAGACCGTCGGCATTGGGAGCGATGGGATAGTCAACCCCGTTTATCTTGACCGTGATGGTGTAGTTATACTCGTCGTCGGCAACGGAGAAGGTATAGTCCTCCATATAGTAGCCGCGGCTTTCCGCCGTCACGCCGTCCTTGCCGCCGCCGTTTACATATACAGAAACCATCTTCCCTTCCTTGGTGCAGGTGATCTCGATATTGCCGTTGATGGAGGCGGCGGGGATGGTGTAGACACCGGTATATTCATAATCTTCGTTCTGTTCAGCGGTCACCTCTACCTCTGTGCCGTTTACCGTGGCCGTTACAGTGTAGTAATAATTTTTATCCTTTGCCTCAAAGGTGTAGTCCTGACCTGGGTATGCCACGCTCTCGCCGATGAACTCCTCCGGCAGGGTCACCTGATAGGAGCCGACGGTGATTTTCGCCGTGCTTTTGCCTATTGTTGCCGCAGGGGCGTCCTGAGCGTCGGCATTGCTCTTTTCGTCGATATTGGCCTTTGTCAGGGTAACGCTGGAAACGCCGACGGCAAGTCCCTTAAAGGTAAGGGTAAGGGAGTCTGTGCGGTCCTCGCCGTAGCCGGCGATGGTCAGCTTGCCGTCCGCGGCCTTCGCCGTGCCCGCGCTGGCGCTTACAAATTCCAGAGCCGTGGCATCATAGCTCAGCTCATAGTAAAAGGCATTGTAGGTGTCGCTTACGTTCAGGGTGAGCTGAACCTGCTCATCCGCCGCAATTTTTGTGTTCTTCTTCAGGTCAACACGGTAGCCAAGCTCCTTCAGCTGTGTCTCCGTGACTACATTGACGAAGTACTGGCAGGCATAGCCTGCGGTCTGCACCTGCCAGAAGCAAGGCTCGTCTGTGTAATTATAGGAAGTGGAGGCAGAGCCGCTGCCGGTAAACAGTCGGTCAATATCCTTTTCGTTGACCTCGGTGTTGGTATAATCCGGGAGAACGCAGTTGTCGCCAACCCAGCACTGAACCACATACTGTTTGTTATCGGCAAACTTGATATGCGCGGAGGCTGTGCCGTCGGGAACTACGATTGTATACAGATCATAAGTTCTGGCAGCGCCCCATTCGTTGTAGCTATGGCCCTTGGCGGTGTACAGAACCTGCATCTTCCGGCTGTTCACCGTGGCGGTAAAGGGCATGGACTCAGCATCGCTCTCCACGGTGGCGCCATAGGTTTTATTTCCATAGGCCGGTGTGGACTCGACCCCTTCCGGATCGCCCCAGAGGGTCTTCTCCTCATTGATCCAGATGAGCTTGTCATAGCTACCGGAATCCGCATCCTCGCGAACCTTAAAGGTTGCGGTAAGCGTCATGACGCCAACCATTTTTTCATCTGCCCAGGCGTCACCGGCACAGATAAAGCCGTTTTTATTGCCCTCGCTGGCATTTGAAACGACTGCAGTGCTCGTTCCGCTAAACTGGACATCCGTTGCCTCCAAAACGTCCGTGTTGAAGCTGATTGTTAACTCATAGTTGCAAACCTCAATTGTTGAGGCGGGCAGCATCATGGTGGCGGTGAGCTCGTCTCCCGGCTTCAGGGTGGCCTCTCCCCCGGTTACCGTCAGCTCCGACTGGTTTTCCGCCGCTGCTGCTGTGACCCCGAGCATTCCCAGAAGCATCACGACAACCAGCAGCAGGGATACTGCCTTCTTCATGTGTGCGTTTTTCATGTGTGCATTTTCCTTTCTGAAGTAATATTGGTTACAGTGTCAAAAGCCTGATCCCACGACATGCTTGCATGTCGGTGGGGGAAGGGCTTTATGACACGCCCCTCAATGAGGGTGAAGTGGG
>CAVJHW010000060.1:0-14573 GCA_963649395.1 Coriobacteriaceae bacterium
GGGGCTTGCGCCGAAGCACGGATATTTGTCGGGCAAGCCGGTATCTGCAAGTAGGGCGATAGCCCGGATTGCAGATACTGGCGGCAGCTGCGGGAGCACGAAGTGCGGAGCAGCTGGCTTTCATGCGTAGTGGAGCGGAACATCGTGCAGCATGGAAGTTTACATGGAAAGTCCCGACGGAAAAGAGGAAGCGATGAGAGAAAAAAAGCAAAAAAGGCAGATCATTGTTTTATGCGTATTAGCGATAGCAATTGTAATCGCTCTTGTGGGAATATTTATAGGGAAATTGGCGGGGAGTTCTGAGAAGTCAGGCGCTCCTCATTCGGAGGCAGGCAGTCAAAGCACGGAGAGTCAGAATCCCCTGCAGGCGGAGAGTCTGTCACCGGGGAAGACGGAGAACTCCACTGATCAGGAAAATCAGGACAGCAAGAATAGCCAGGATAGCAAGAACAACCAGAACAGCCAAAATAGCCAAAACAACCAAAACAACCAGGAGAGCCTGGACAGTAATGAGGAACAGTATATTGCCCCGGATTCTATCTATAGCTCCTATGCTCTTTTGATTCGATTGAGTGATCATGCTATTTTGCTGGATAAGGGAGGGGAGGACCGTATTTATCCCGCCTCCATGACCAAGATTATGACAGCTCTTGTGGCCATCGAGGCGCTTCCTGACCTGGATGAGAAGATTCAGCTGACGGCAGAGCAAATCAATCCCCTCTATCTGGAGGGGGCTTCCTTGGCAGGATTTTCCGCCGGGGAGACAGTTACTGTACGGGATCTCCTCTATGGTGTGATGCTGCCCTCCGGTGCGGAGGCCTGTGTAGCATTGGCGGATCGGATTGCCGGATCTGAGGCTGACTTTGTAGCCTTGATGAATCAGAAGGCTCAGGAGCTGGGGCTGACCAATACCCATTTTGTGACGGATTCCGGCCTTCATGATGATAATCATTATACGACCTGTGGGGAATTGGCAAGTCTCTTGGAATATGCCCTGTCTAATGCTACCTTTCGAACCATATTTACCGCACACTCCTATACCTGTACTCCTACGGAGGAGCATCCGGAGGGTTTGTATCTGGCCAGTACCCTCTTTCAGAAGCTGGAGGCCGATACCCTGGAAAATGGTGCTGTTATTGAAGGGGGAAAAACCGGTTATACAGAGGAAGCCCAGCTCTGCCTGGCAAGTCTGGCCAGCTTCCAGGGACAGGAATATATTTTAGTGACAGCGCATGCGGAGGGCAACCATTATACGGAACAATTCCATATTGCGGATGCCTGTTCTATCTATGGTCAGCTTGGGAAGTAAGCCTTAGGTGTGGCGGAGCTAACCAGGTGACATGGGGGGGATTGTGGAAGAAAAAGAGAATTATACCTATATCCTTAAGTGCAGAGACGGCTCCTACTATACGGGATGGACCAATGATCTGGAGAAAAGAGTGAAGGCTCATAATCTGGGAAAGGGAGCTCGCTATACCAGGAGCCGCAGGCCGGTCAGCCTGGTCTACTATGAGCGGTTCTCCTGTAAGGAGGAAGCCATGCATCGAGAATGGGAGATTAAGCAAATGAGCCGCAGAGAAAAAGAGAACCTGGTAGCAGCTGCCGCCAGTACCTGCAATCCGGGCTATTGTCCTACTTGCAGATACCGGCTTGTGGGAAGGGTTTAGTTTAGTTTGATATTCTTGAAGAGTTCTCCCAGGCTGGTGGTCAATTCCTCCGTTCTGGGTATCTTGATATTGCGAATCTCTTCCTCTTCGGCTGCGGCCTTGTCCTCTTCCAGGGCTTTGATGGACAGACTGAGCTTGCCATCCTTGATGGCAATGACCTTGACTTTGACCTCGTCCCCTTCCTGCAGAACTACAGAGGGATCCTTGATGCGGGTATGGGAGATCTGGGATACGTGAACCAGACCGGATACTCCATTTTCCAGTCTCACGAAGGCACCATAGGGCTGCAGGGTCTCCACCACGCCCTCCATCACGGAGCCTACTTCTACAGTAGCGATTTTCGCCTTCTTTTCCTCATCGGCCTTGGCACGGAGGAGCTCTCGGGCAGACAGAAGGAGACGGTTCTTCTCCTCATCCACATCCAATACCTGCACCTGGATCTCTTTTCCCAGGTATTCATTTAGATCCTCTACGTGTCCAAGAGCCAGCCGGGAGGCAGGGATAAAGCCCCGGAGTCCTTCTATATTAGAAATGACTCCCTTGTTGACGATACCGTCTACTGTCACCGTCAGGACTGTCTTCTCTTCTCGATACTGCCGCATGGTCTCCCAGGCCTGCTCCTCCTCATCCTGAAAGGTCTCAAAGGATTCATCCACTGCCTTGGAGAACTCGTCCATGTTCATGGTTTCGTTCCCGTTTTCATTCAGGTCTTTCTTCCTGTTTTCCTCTGACATAATAACCACCTCGTCCTGTTTTTTCTACAGTATACCACAGAAAACGGTTTACCGAAAGAAAAAAGAGTGCTATGATAACAACAGTTCAACGGCAGCAGGGGGCTGCCTATCCTTTTGGGATGATTACATTTGTGGGGGTATGCATGAAAAAGGAGAAGAAGATATATATCATAGGTCACAAGAATCCGGATACGGATTCTATCTGTTCGGCGATTGCTTATGCGGATATTAAGAATCGGACGGAGAAGGGGAATTTTGTAGCTCGCAGGGCGGGTCAGATCAATGAGGAGACGGAATATGTACTGGGCCGATTTCAGGTCAGTGCGCCGGGCTATATGTCGGATGCGGGAACCCAGGTGAAGGAGATCGATATTCATGAGATAGCCGGTGTGAGAGGAAATATTTCCGTGAAGAAGGCCTGGGAAACCATGCGGGACTTGAATGTGGTTACCCTTCCCATTACTTCGCAAAATGACGATCTGCAGGGGCTGATCACGGTCAGTGATATTGCGAAATCCTATATGGATGCCTATGACAGCAGTGTCATGTCTCAGGCCAGGACCCAATACAGGAGCATCGCTGAAACCCTGGATGGCCAGGTGATCGTGGGCAATGAGCATGGGTATTTCGTGAAGGGCCGGGTTGTGATCGGGGCCTTTCATCCGGATACCATGGAGAATTATATCAGCGAAAATGACCTGGTAATCCTGGGAAATCGGGCGGAGGATCAGCTCTGTGCCATAGAGATGAAAGCCAGCTGTATTGTGGTAGGTCTGGGGGCTAAGATATCCCGTACGATTCAAAAGCTGGCGGATGATATGTCCTGTGTCATCATCAGCACCCCCCATGACACTTATACTATTGCCCGGCTGATTAACCAATCGATACCTATTAAATATCTCATGACCCAGGAGAATCTGATTACCTTCCGCACCAGTGATCGCCTGGATGATATCAAGGAAATCATGCGCAATACCCGGCATAGGGATTATCCCATCATCAATCGGAGAGGGAAATATGTCGGAACCATTTCCCGGCGGAATTTGATTTCCAATCGCAAGAAGCAGTTAATTCTTGTGGATCACAATGAAAAGTCTCAGGCGGTGGATAATATTGAGGAGGCGGAGATCCTGGAGATCATTGACCATCATCGATTGGGGTCTCTGGAGACGATCTCTCCCATTCTCTTTCGCAATCAGCCGGTGGGATGCACGGCAACCATTATGTACCAGATGTACCAGGAGAAGGCGCTGGATATTCCGGTCGCTATTGCAGGACTTCTCTGTGCCGCAATCATTTCCGATACCCTGATGTTTCGTTCGCCTACCTGCACGCCCATGGATCGGGCGGCGGCAGAGCTGCTGGCTCAGAGGGCCGGGATTGAGCATATCGAGGAATTTGCCCGGGAAATGTTCCGGGCCGGCAGCAATCTGAAGGGCAAATCCGCAGAGGAGATCTTTTACCAAGATTTCAAGAAATTCATCATGGAAGGCGTGGTATTCGGCGTAGGGCAGATCAGTTCCATGGACCAGGAGGAATTGAAAGATATTCGGGCGCATTTGCTGCCCCATTTGCAAAGTGAATGCGGTAAACATGGAATAGAAATGGTATTCTTCATGCTCACGGATATCCTGGAGGAGTCCACGGAGCTTCTGTATTATGGGGATAAGGCCCGGGAGCTGATCGAGGAGGCATTCCAGGTCAAGGCGGGGGAGAAAAGCTGCCTACTGCCGGGGGTGGTATCACGGAAGAAGCAGCTGATTCCTGCATTTATGACTGCCTTGCAGCAGAGACAGGGCTGATTATTTGTGCCGGAGCACAGAAGGCCTTGCAAGTTCCCAAATCAGAACTTGCACATGTGCTGGGTGCATGATATAATTGTGCGGTGAGTGAAAATCCTAATGAGGATGGAAAAGATTCGGAAGAAAGGATGGTAGTACAAATGTCTTACGTAGATGAGGTCATTGAACGGGTACAGGTACAGACCCCGGGGGAGCCGGAGTTTCATCAGGCAGTGAAGGAGGTTTTGAATTCTTTGAGACCGATCATTGCCCTGCAGGAGGAGAAGTATAAGAAGCTGGCGGTTCTGGAGCGACTGACAGAGCCGGAGCGTCAGATTAAGTTCCGTGTACCCTGGATCGATGATGCCGGTCAGGTGCAGGTGAATACAGGTTATCGTGTACAGTTCAACAGCGCCATCGGACCCTATAAGGGCGGACTGCGTCTCCATCCTTCTGTAAATCTTGGTATTATTAAGTTCCTGGGCTTTGAGCAGATCTTCAAGAACTCTTTGACAGGTCTTCCCATCGGCGGCGGCAAGGGCGGATGTAATTTCGATCCCAAGGGCAAGTCTGACCGGGAGATTATGGCATTCTGCCAGAGCTTTATGACGGAGCTGTGCAAGTATATCGGACCGGATGTGGATGTTCCTGCCGGTGATATCGGCGTAGGCGGCCGTGAGATCGGATATATGTATGGCCAATATAAGAGAATCACGGGACATTATGAGGGAGTTCTGACCGGTAAGGGTCTTTCCTTCGGCGGATCTCTTGCAAGAACAGAGGCCACCGGCTATGGTTTGCTTTATCTGATGGAAGAGCTTTTGAAGATCAATGGTCTGGAGCTGGCAGGTAAGACCTGTCTGGTATCCGGCTCCGGTAATGTAGCTATCTATGCCATTGAGAAGGCCCATGCCCTGGGTGCCAAGGTTCTTACCTGCTCGGATTCCAACGGCTGGGTATATGATCCGGAAGGCATCGATGTGGCAGCCTTGAAGGAGATTAAGGAAGTAAATAGAGCCCGTCTGACAGAGTATAAGAAGTATCGTCCCAATTCGGAATATCATGAGGGCAGGGGCGTATGGTCTGTGAAGGCTGATATTGCCCTTCCCTGTGCAACCCAGAACGAGCTGGATCTGGAGGATGCTAAGGAGCTGGTGAAGAACGGAGTGCTGGCTGTAGGAGAGGGAGCGAATATGCCCACCACTTTGCAAGCGACCGAATATTTCCAGCAGAATAAGGTAATCTTCGCACCGGGCAAGGCAGCGAATGCCGGTGGTGTTGCTACTTCCGCCCTGGAGATGTGCCAGAACAGCGCGCGTCTGAGCTGGACCTTCGAGGAAGTGGATGCCAAGCTGAAGGGTATCATGGTCAATATCGTTCATAACATTGACGATGCTTCCAGCCAATATAATCTGAAGGGCGACTATGTGGCAGGTGCCAATATTGCCGGATTCAATAAGGTAGTAGATGCTATGCTCTGCCAGGGCATTGTATAAATCCATAGATAGACCCATCGGGATCAGAAGGGCGCTTGTTGCAAGCGCCCTTCCTTCGTATAGGAGAATCCTATGAAGAATAATATCATCTTAATCGGTATGCCGGGGGTGGGAAAGAGCACCATCGGGGTAATTCTGGCCAAGGAGCTGGGATATCAGTTTATAGACTCGGATCTGGTGATTCAGAAGCAGGAGAAGCGTCTGCTGAGGGAAATTATCGCTCAGGAGGGGGTGGAGGGCTTTCTGGAGATTGAGAATCGGGTGAATGCAGGATTGGAGGCAGACCGGTCTGTGATCGCCACCGGAGGAAGTGCCGTATATGGCAGGGAGGCCATGGAGCATTTCAAGAAAATAGGTACCATCATCTATCTGCACCTGCCCTTTGAACAGCTGCAGACCAGACTGGGCAATCTGCAGGGCCGGGGTGTGGTGCTGCGGGACCAGCAGACCTTACAGGATTTGTTTGAGGAGAGAAGTCCCCTGTATGAGGAATATGCGGATCAGATCATCCATGAGGAGGGCAGGGATATCGAGGGGACATTGAGGGAAATTCTTAATTTTTGTTTACAAAAAGATGTAGATGGGTTAATATGATAGGCATACACGTTCGTATTTCAGGACATATTTCCCCTGTCACAGTCTGAGGGGAGGCCGTGGCAGGTTACAGGAAACTTATCAATTCGAGGTGGAAAATGGAACAGTATGTGATTAAGGGAGGGAATCCTCTCGTCGGTGAAGTGGAGATTGGGGGAGCCAAGAACGCTGCACTTGCGATACTGACGGCGGCGGTCATGCCGGATGAGCCGGTGCTCATCGAGAATATCCCGGATGTCAGTGATATTAATGTACTGCTGGAGGCGATTTCCGTGATCGGCGCCACCGTGGAGCGGCTGGACCGCCATACGGTGCGGATCAACGGGGCAACCATCGGATCCATCAGTGTAGATTATGAATTTATCAAGAAGATTCGCGCTTCCTACTATTTGCTGGGAGCGCTTTTAGGCAAATATAAAAAGGCTGAGGTACCTCTTCCGGGGGGCTGCAATATCGGCAGCCGACCCATCGACCAGCATTTGAAGGGCTTTCGCGCCTTGGGAGCCAGCGTTCAGATCCATCATGGGGCCATCATTGCCTCCGCAGAGGATCTGAGGGGGGCTCACATTTTCTTGGATATGGTATCGGTGGGGGCAACCATCAATATTATGATGGCGGCGGCTTTGGCCCGGGGCAATACCATCATTGAGAATGCGGCCCGGGAACCCCACGTGGTGGACGTGGCCAACTTTCTCAATAGTATGGGAGCCAATATCAAGGGAGCCGGTACGGATGTGATCCGGATCCGCGGGGTAGAGAGCCTTCATAGCAGCTCTTATTCGATTGTGCCGGATATGATCGAGGCGGGAACCTATATGTTTGCGGCAGCGGCTACCCAGGGAGATGTGTTGGTGAAGAATGTGATTCCCAAGCATCTGGAGGCCATGACGGCCAAGCTGCAGGAGATTGGCTGTCAGGTGGAGGAGTTTGACGATGCCGTCCGGGTCTGTGCCAAGCACAGGCTGGGCAAGACCCATGTAAAGACCCTGCCCTATCCCGGATTTCCCACGGATATGCAGCCTCAGATGGGGGTAACCCTGGCTTTGGCCTCCGGTACCAGTATCGTGACGGAGAGCATCTTCGACAATCGTTTCAAATACGCAGATGAGCTGGCTCGAATGGGAGCCAATATCAAGGTAGAGGGCAATACGGCCATCATTGACGGGACAGAAAGGCTGACGGGAGCCAGAGTCAGCGCGCCGGATCTGCGGGCAGGTGCAGCATTGGTGATTGCAGGACTGGCAGCAGAGGGATTGACGGTGGTGGATGACATTGTCTATATCCAGCGAGGTTACGAGGACTTCGAGCAGAAACTCCAGGGTCTGGGGGCGGAGATGGAGAAGGTGTCCAGCGAGAAGGAGATTCAGAAGTTTAAGTTCCGTGTAGGGTAAGAGTTCTTGACAAGGGTTAAAAATATGCTATACTTAGCACGTAACTGACTGTTTTAGACAGACAAAGTGGAGGTAAATTATGAAAAAGAAAGTACTCAGCATCTTGCTGGCCGGAGTGATGGCTCTGGGAATGTTTGGCTGCGGAAGCACCGCATCCAACACCAGCTCATCCACCAAGGCAGAGGATTCTTCTTCTGCTGCTTCTTCTGCATCCAGTGCAGAGGATGCATCCAGCGCATCTTCCGCCGAAGTGACGGGAGACATCGACAAGGATTTCAAGGTAGGTGTGATCCTGGTAGGGGATGAGACCGAGGGTTATTCTAAGGCTCATATGGATGGCATCAAGGCAGCCGTTGCTGCTCTTGGCTTATCTGAGGATAATATCATCTGGAAGTATAAGGTAGAGGAATCCTCCGCCTGCTCCGATGCAGCTACTGACCTGGTTGGATCCGGCTGCAAGCTGATCATTTCCAACAGCTATGGACATCAGACCTATATGGCAGGGGTTGCCGCTGATTATCCGGACGTACAGTTCGTATCTATGACCGGTGATTTCGCTGCTATCAGCGGATTGGATAATTTCAAGAATGCATTTACCAATGTATATGAGAGCCGTTATGTATCCGGTGTGGTTGCCGGACTGAAGCTGAAGGAGCTGACAGAGGATGGAACCCTGACCAAGGAGACCGCTCCCAACAGCTTTGATGCCGATGGCAATATCAAGGTTGGTTATGTAGGTGCCTTTAACTATGCAGAGGTTGTATCCGGATATACCGCCTTCTTTCTGGGTGTACGCAGTGTAATGCCCAACGTAGTGATGGAAGTAAAGTATACCAATTCTTGGTTTGATATTGACAAGGAGGGTGCAGCAGCAGAGGCTTTGATCGCCAACGGCTGTGTCATCATCGGACAGCATGCAGACTCCACCGGAGCTCCTGCAGCTACAGAGAAGCTGAACAAGGAAGGCAAGATCTGCTATTCCATCGGCTACAATATCGATATGCTGGAGACCGCTCCTACCGCAGCTCTTACTTCCGCTACCAATGTATGGGAAGTATATTATGAGTATGCCATCGGAACCGCAGCTTCCGGCGGACAGATCGACACTGACTGGTCCCAGGGTTATGCAGACGGGGCAGTGGCTATCACTGAACTTGGCTCCTCCTGCGCAGAGGGAACCGAGGAATATGTAGCGGATGTAGAAGACCAGCTGAAGGACGGAAGTCTGAAGGTATTTGATACTTCTACCTTTACGGTAGACGGCAAGGAAGTGACAAGTGCTGAGATCGACCTGAGCTACTATGATTACAGCACCGATCCTGCCACAGTGATCTACGAGGGAGCTACCGAGGAAGCCATTCAGGATGGATATTTCTCTGAGTCTACTCTGAGAAGTGCGCCTTATTTCCTGCTTCATATCGATGGAATCACAGAGGACCTTTCTGAGGAATAATCGAAGGATGCTCATGAGGGGGGAGCTTTTACAGGCTCCCCCTATTTTCGATGATTCGGTCTGTTGAAACAGGTTTTTAACCGGAAGGAGTTGAGAATCTATTTCAACAGATGGAGGAAAATAAGAGAGGAGGACTTAGTTCCGTGGAAAATGCCATCCAATTAAAGAACATCAGTAAGACCTTTGGACGGATCCAGGCCAACAAGGGAGTTTCCCTGGACATCCGCAAGGGGGAGATCCTGTCCCTGCTGGGGGAGAACGGCAGCGGGAAGACCACATTGATGAATATGATCGCCGGGATCTATTATCCGGACGAGGGAAGCATCTATGTGAACGGACAGCAGGTGGAGATCCGGTCTCCCAAGGATGCCTATGAATTGGGCATCGGTATGATTCATCAGCATTTTAAGCTGGTAGATGTCTTTAATGCCACGGAGAATATCGCTCTGGGACTGGAGAAGGGGGAGAGGTTCGATCTGATGGAGATTCGAGCCAAGGCTCAGGCCATCTGCGACCGCTATGAGTTTGCCCTGGATCTGGATCAGAAGGTCTACGAGATGAGTGTCTCCCAGAAGCAGACCCTGGAGATTGTGAAGGTTCTCTTCCGAGGTGCGGAGATCCTGATTCTGGACGAGCCTACGGCAGTTCTGACCCCTCAGGAGACGGAAAAGCTCTTTCAGGTCATCCGCAATATGCGGGCAGACGGGAAGGCAGTGGTCATCATTACCCACAAGCTCCATGAGGTGCTGGCCGTGTCGGATCGGGTGTCTATCCTGCGAAAAGGGGAATATATCGGGACGGTGGAGACCAAGGATGCCACAGAGGATTCCCTGACGGAGATGATGGTAGGCAAGAAGGTGGATCTGGATATTGACAGGACAGAACCCGTGGATGTGAAGAAAAGGCTGGAGATCCGGAATCTGACGGTCATTAATAAGGAAGGTGTGAAGGTTCTGGATGATATTTCCTTCGATGTCAATGGGGGAGAGATCCTGGGTATCGCCGGAATCTCCGGAAATGGGCAGAAGGAGCTGCTGGAATCTATCGCCGGACTTCAAAAGGCCCTTCCGGGAGCCAGTGTCCGTTTCTATGCCGGGCCCCAAGCCGATCAGGAGATGGAATTGATCGGTCAGAATCCTCGAACCATTCGAGATGCGGGAATCCACCTGGCCTTCGTGCCGGAGGATCGTCTGGGTATGGGATTGGTAGGCTCCATGGGTATGGCGGAGAATATGATGCTCAAGACCTATGACAATGGCAAGTCCCTGTTGACGGACCGGAAGAGTCCCCGGAAGCTGGCTGAGACCGTAAGGAAGAAGCTGGGGGTTGTGACTCCCAGTATCACTACTCCGGTATCCCGCCTCTCCGGCGGCAATGTTCAGAAGGTCCTGGTGGGACGGGAGCTGGCTTCCTCCCCCATGGTGTTGATGACAGCCTATGCGGTGCGGGGGCTGGACATCAATACCTCCTACATGATCTACAATCTCCTGAATGAGCAGAAGAGGAATGGAGTTGCGGTGGTATTCGTAGGGGAAGACCTGGATGTGCTGATTGACCTGTGCGACCGGATCCTGGTGCTGTGCGGGGGACGCTGCAATGGGATGCTGGATGCCAGAAAAACCACCAAGGAAGAGGTGGGTCTGCTGATGACCAATCTGAAGAAGGGAGAGCAAACGAAATGAAAGAGCCTTTTGTTCGAATCATCAAGCGGGACGGAGCCTCTCTGCGATTGAAGATCCTTGTGCGTATTGTGGCTATTTTGCTGGCTTTGGTGGTGGATGCTATCTTTATCTACGGAGTTACAGGTCTGAATCCCCTCAGTGTCTACGGGGTCATGTTCCAGGGAACCTTTGCCACCAGCATCCGCTTCTCCTGGGCCATGCGAGATCTGGTGACCCTGCTCTGCATCGGTATCGCCCTGGCCCCCGCCTTCAAGATGAAGTTCTGGAATATCGGAGCAGAGGGTCAGGTTCTGATGGGAGGTCTGGCAACGGCAGCCGTGATGGTTTATTGCGGCAACGCTCTTCCGGCACCGGTACTTTTCCTGGTGATGTTTCTGACCAGCCTGGCAGCGGGAGCGGTCTGGGGTCTGATTCCTGCCTGGTTTAAGGCAAAATGGGATACCAACGAGACCTTATTTACCCTGATGATGAATTATGTAGCCACCAGTATTGTGGCCTGCTTTACCAATATCCTGCGGGGCAAGGCCTCCAGTCTGGGCAAGCTGAATATGGGAACCCAGGCAGGCTGGTTTCCCCAATTTCTGGGTCAGAGATATAATATTAATATCCTGATCGTGGCGATTCTGACGGTGGTCATGTTCCTCTATCTGAAATATTCCAAGCAGGGATATGAGATCAGCGTGGTGGGGGAGTCGGAGAATACGGCCCGTTATGCCGGTATTGATGTGAAGAGGGTTCGGATTCGGACCATGCTGATCTCCGGCGCCGTATGTGGTCTGGCCGGTTTCCTGCTGGTGGCCGGAAGAGACCAAACCCTATCTACCAATACGGCAGGGGGGCAGGGATTTACCGCCATCATTGTGGCCTGGCTGGCCAAGTTCAACACCTTCTATATGGCCTTGATTTCCTTCCTTCTGATCTTCCTGTCCAAGGGAGCCGGAGAGATTGCCTCCGCCTACAGTTTGAATGATTATGCATCGGATATTATAACCGGTGTGATTCTCTTCTGTATCCTGGGAAGTGAATTCTTCATTAACTTTAAGATGATTTTCCGCAGAAAAGCTGCAAAGGAGGGAAGATAAGATGGAAAGCCTTATTGCATGGATCATCCGAGCCATTCCCTTTGGAACTATAATCATGTACGGAGCCATGGGGGAGATCCTGACGGAGAAGTCAGGCAACCTGAACCTGGGAGTTCCGGGCATTATGTATCTGGGGGGCTTCTCCGGCTTCGCCAGTGCTTATTATTATGAGAAAATGGCAGCCAATCCCAATGCAGTTGTCTGCGTCATCTTGGCCTTGGTCTGCTGTATCGCGGCTTCTATGCTGGGAGGCCTGATCTTCAGCTTCCTGACCACCACCCTCAGGGCCAACCAGAATGTAACCGGTCTGGCCTTGACCATCTTCGGCAAGGGTGTGGCCAATTTCTTTGGAGTCTTTATCCTGAATGGCGCCAGTTATACGGCAGCTCCTCTGGCTAATACGGCCTTTGCCCGGAAGATCCCCATCCTGTCTTCTAAGCTAGGGGTGGTGGGACAGGTAATATTTGGCTACGGCTTCCTGGTCTATGTGGCTATCCTCCTGGCTATTGTCTTTCATTTCGTCTTAAATAAGTCCCGGGTGGGGCTTAACCTGAGGGCGGTGGGAGAGAATCCGGCAACGGCGGATGCGGCGGGCATCAGCGTGACCCGCTATAAGTATCTGGCTACTTGCATTGGCGCCGGTCTGTCCGGGATCGGAGGTCTCTATTATGTGCTGGATTATAACCAGGGGATCTGGGCCACCACAGAGCAGATTGAGGCTCTGGGCTGGCTGGCTGTGGCCTTGGTGATCTTCACCACCTGGAAGCCCTTGAATGCCATCTGGGGGGCTTATCTCTTCGGTATGCTCTATTGGCTCTACCAATTCCTGCCCAACCTCCTGGGCATCAAGGTAGCCAGCTACATGACGGACCTGATTCAGATGGTGCCCTACGTGGTGACCATTGTAGTTCTGATTATGGCCAGCTTCCGCAAGAAGAAGGAAAATCAACCACCCCAAAGCTTGGGCTTGTCCTACTTTAGGGAGGATAGGTAAATAACAAAATAAGTGATTGACCCCAAAATAGTTTGAGGCTGCCCTGCTTTCGCCAGGGCAGCCTCTTTTGAGGTGCGCCTGGCGGCGCACGTTTCTAACAGGTGAAAGTCCTGAATCCGCCCGGTAGTGGGAAGGATATAGCCGAAAGCAGTGCGAAAACCAAATAGGAAAAATGCTGTGGTAAACTGGATTCATCAAATAGAGGACGCCAAACGGCGAAGGTTCATCAGCATAAATCAGGAGGAGAAAATGAAAAGAGTAGCAGTATTAGCGTTGGTGGGGGGGATCTGTCTTGGCATAACCGCCTGCGGTTCAAAGGAAAGTGTAAATGAATCGAAAACAGAAGTAACAAGAGCGACATCAGACAGCAGCGTAGACAGCAGCGAAAAAAATGTCAAGGTAACGCCGAAGGCACAAGACACGACTAAGGCTACGGAGCAAAAAAAGAATAGTGCGTCAGATTCGAAGACAGAATTTTTAAAAGATGCTACGATCGAAGAAACGGTATTATATGAAGAAAACGGAGTCAAGATTACAGCAACAGGGTTAACCTACAATAGCTCATCGGTAGAGATTGACATTACTATAGAGAACGGAACCGACAAAAATCTGAGCTTTATCAGTAATTCTTTAGGATATGCATGTAATTCGGTAAATGGATACATGATAGATGATGGCTACATGAATTGTGCTGTTTCAGCTGGAAAAACAGCAAAGGAAAGTGTTCAGATAGGCTATGACGAATTGCTTATGTATGGAATCAATGAGCTGGCCGATATAGAAATAGGCTTTGATATAAGCGATGACGATTACAACAGCATTTATACAGGAGCAAGACAACTACTAACATCTGCAGCAGAGACTTATGAATATAAGGAGGATGGGTATCGCACGGCAATCAGAAGCGATGCGATAATGAGTAAGTATAATTATACGATTCCCTATTTTAATGATGAAACCATGTCGGAGCAGGATGGCGTAGATGTACTGTCAGCCGGGTTAATAGAACAAGAAAACGGGGAGACAGCCTTGTTTCTGGAAGTGAAAAATACAAGTGATCAGGCAGTCTACGCGACAACAGGGGATATTTGTGTAAATGGACTTGGGGTATATGGGGCGACCTGGTCATCTGATATGATAAATGCCGGAAAAACCCGCATCATAACTGTTAAGCTTAACAATATAATGAGTAAGAATATTTATGAAGCATACGGAATCAATGAGTATGGTGAGGTCTCACTTGAGCTTGCACTTGAGGATTCAGACGGAAATGAAATAGGAACACCGGCGAACATAACAGTAAGAAATCCAAATGTGGGAGCAGAATTCGATGCCAACGGACAAGAGGTTTACAATGCGAACAATATCCGAATCATTATGAAGAAGCTGGTAGAGGATGAGGCCGATTACAGTGACGATATAAACGTCTTGTTTATTGTCGAAAATAACAATGAGTATGAAATATGGATCGATTATTCTTATGATTCTTTATCGATAAACAATGTGATGTTTGATGCATGGGGAGACATTGCAGATATGAAAGGTAATTCCAGAGCAACTTTACAACTGGTATTGCCGGATTCTGATCTGCAGGAACAGGGAATTTCATCGGTGGATGATATCAATGAAATGGAGATGGCATTTTCTATCAGAGATTCTCAATATAATGATATTGATGAACCGGTTATAAGTATATCTA
>CAVJHW010000061.1:0-14427 GCA_963649395.1 Coriobacteriaceae bacterium
CCCGGACAATGCCGGGGTATTAAAGATCAATATCTAATCGGCTGTGAATAGTAACCGGAACAATCTGTGCAAGCACAGGTTTGGGTGTTTTGACACCTAAACCAACCTCTACTTTTGAACAATGTTGACGATCTTGGCCGGAACATAGATTTCTTTCACGATGGTTCCGGTGAGACGGTCTGCGATGGCCTCCTTGCCCTTGGCAATGGCCTCCTCCTTGCTGATGTCTCTGGCTACTGTAATGACAGCTCTTGTTTTGCCATTGATCTGAACCGGGATCTCTACCTGATCGTCAATCATAGCCGTCTCGTCATGCTCTGGCCATTTTTCATGGAAAATTGTCTCTGTATGACCATATTGCTGCCAGATTTCCTCTGCTACATGGGGCACAAAGGGTGCCAGAAGCAGGGTAAAGGCTTCGATGGTCTCCCTGTCGATGCCCCCGGTCTTCTTGGCCAGCTCGATCAGCTTGTTATTGTACTCCATAAAGGCGGAAATAACCGTATTCAAGCTAAAGCTTTCCAATCTCTGGGTCACATCGTGGATCAGGCGATGACGCAGCTTCACCATCTCCGGGGTGGCCTCCACGGCGGCCTCCTTGCTGTCTAAAGCCAGGTTCCAGAAGCGGCGGATAAAGCGGTTGACTCCGTCAATCCCCCGGTCGTCCCACTCGGCATCCAACTCCGGCGGTCCTACGAACAGCTCATACATACGCAGGGAGTCACAGCCATAATCCCGCACCAAATCATCAGGAGAAACTACATTTCCCTTGGACTTACTCATCTTGATGCCGTTCTTGCCGGTGATCATGCCTTGATTAAAGAGCTTGTGGAAGGGCTCATCAAAATCAATGACACCGATATCACACAGGAACTTGGTATAGAATCTGGAATAGAGCAAATGCAGCACCGCATGCTCTACCCCTCCGATATACATATCCACCGGCAGATATTTGTCTGCCTTGTCCCGAGACACCAGCTCCTGGTCGTTCTTGCTATCTACATAACGCAGGAAGTACCAGGAGGAACCGGCCCACTGGGGCATGGTATTGGTCTCCCGCTTAGCATCTGCACCGCAGACAGGGCACTTACAATTGACCCATTCCTCAATAGCGGCCAGGGGGGATTCCCCGGTACCGGTAGGCTGATAGCTTTCCACATCCGGTAGGCGAAGAGGCAGCTCCTCCTCAGGAACCGGCACATTGCCACAATGGGGGCAATGGATGATGGGAATGGGCTCCCCCCAATAACGCTGGCGGGAAAATACCCAATCCCGCAGCTTATAATTCACGGTCTTCTTGCCCAGACCTCTGGCTTCGATCATCAAAGGGGCTTCCTTCTTCAGAACAGAAGATTCCATCCCGTTCCATTCACCGGAGTTAATCATGGTTCCCGACGCCTCCGTGTAGGCCTCGGTCATATTCTCTATCTCCTTGCCCTCCTTGGCGATGACCTGAACAATGGGAAGACCGAACTTTTTAGCAAATTCAAAGTCTCGATCATCATGAGCCGGCACGCACATAATCGCCCCGGTACCATAATCTGCCAGGACATAGTCCGACAGCCAGATGGGCACCTTTGCCTGATTCAGGGGATTGATGGCATAACTTCCGGTGAAGACACCGGTCTTCTCTTTAGCCTGCATACGGTCTACGTTGGACTTCATAGAGGCATCGTAAATGTATTGATCTACAGCCTCCTGATTCTCCGGGGTGGCCAGCTCTTTGGCTAGGGCGTGCTCTGGAGACAGTACCATAAAGGTGGCTCCATAGAGGGTATCCGGTCTGGTAGTATATACCTTGATCTTATCCTCTCTTCCCTCAACGGCAAAATCTACCTCTGCCCCGTAGGACTTGCCGATCCAGTCTGTCTGCATCTTCTTCACTTTCTCCGGCCAATCCAGCTTGTCCAGGTCATTCAGAAGACGCTCTGCATACTTGGTGATCCGCAGCATCCATTGCCGCAGATTCTTCTTGGTCACCTCGGCACCGCAGCGCTCGCAGCGGCCATTGACCACCTCTTCGTTGGCCAAACCGGTCTTGCAGGAAGGACACCAATTGATGGGAAACTCCTTCTCGTAGGCCAACCCCTGCTTGAACATCTGCACAAAGATCCACTGGGTCCATTTATAAAAGGCGGGATCTGTGGTATTTACCTCCATATCCCAGTCATAGATTGCAGCGATATCGTTGATCTGACGCTTGATATTGGCTACATTCTCTGCCGTAGACTTGGCCGGATGCACTCCCATCTTGATGGCATAATTCTCAGCCGGCAGACCAAAGGCATCCCAGCCCATGGGATGGATGACATAGTAACCCTGCATCAGCTTATAGCGACTCCATACATCAGAAATCACATAACCCCGCCAATGACCTACATGGAGGCCATTGCCGGAGGGATAAGGGAACATATCCAGGCAATAGTACTTGGGTTTGCTCCCGTCATTGACATTAATCGGTTTCTTCTCCCAGTTCTCACGCCACTTTTTTTCAATCGCTTTGTGATTAAACGGTACTGACATCTTTACATCCTCCTCCGAGCTGCTATTTCAAAAGCCTGCAAAAGCAGGCATAATCTCACAGAAAACATTATATTTTCAGCCTCTTGAAATGTCAAGGAAAAAGTCCCCTCTCAGTCAACCAGGAAAAAGTCCCCCTCTCAGTCAACCATGTACACATCCATGTAGATCTCCAACCATCGATCCTCTGGATCCAGATTTTCTCCCACATCTCCTCCAATGACAATCCCATACAGAAGCTTTCCGGCATCCATGAGATGATACAAAACTTCATTTTTTGCTCGCGGAATATAACCTAGCTTCTGATCCCTTGCATTCTTCACCAGAATGGCCATGGGATCCACCGGATTATCCGGTTCCAGCACCAATCGTACCCTATCTCCTTCCTGAAGTTCTGCGGCCAGATCATGAATGCCCTCCACATGCATAGCACCATGAATCATCGTAACCATCAGTAAAATGTCTCGGGCAAAAGGCCGGGGAACCTCCACCCCCTTTTGCTCCAAAAAACCGATCGTTTGAAGATCCTCGGAGACAAGAGACAGTTCTTCCTTCTTATTCCCCATTTTTCCCCCTCCAACAAACTCTCAGGCTGCATGCTGTCTGCACCAACCAGCCCCGGTAGAACCGCCGGTTCCGGCGGTCCTCCAACAAACTCCTAGACCGCATGCTGTCTGCACCCCTGCGAACAAAAGTCACCGACGGCCTCATTCTGGTCTCGCCTGCTTTTTTCTGCGCAAGTCTTCCATTTCCTGGTTGACTCTTTCAAGTATTTCTGTAAGACGTTCTATCTCTTTTTCATATTGATGGATCCGCTTGGCGAATTCCTCCTGTTTTGCTCCCAGCTCTTCCGGATTGTCCAGCAGAATCTTCTGGTTGTAGGGGAATTCTGACCTAATCTTCCCTATTTCAGCTTGAAGAGAGCAAATACGTGCTGTCAGCCTTTCCTTCCGGATGAGAAGCTCATCATAGGTGAATTCCCTATCTGTTGCTGCCGCCCCTGCGTGTTCGAAAATCTCATTGTAAATGTCCTGCAGCGCTGCAATATCCCCTTTTTCATAGGCTTCCGTCGCTTTTCGGAACAATTCCTTCTCATGCTCCGTGGCATTCGGATTCACATCCGGATGAAGCTTTTTGATGATCTTCCGATATAAGTCCCTGGCGGCAGGCGGCTCTATCGGTCTTTCCTTCCTGCTTTGACTTTGGGAATCTTCTCGGGAATCATCTTCACTGTAGCTTTCCTGCCATCTTTGCTCATATTCCCGGCGTTGGTATTCCCTCTCCCGCTCCTGTCTTTTCGCCTCCTCGGCCTCCTCAAACTGCTGATTTATTTTCTCATGGAATTCATGATACTCCTGGTAGATCTGTTCCTCTACAGCTTCCCTAGTAACCGTCTTCTCTCTGTTCAGCGCTGCCTGGGCAATCTCTATCCTCCGCTTGATTTCCAGGATCATTATTTCCTGATAATTGATGCGATTCTGATAATCGCCAATCTCCCTGGCATACCTGGCCGCCAGCTCCGGGCAAGTATAATAGACCAGCTCATCCCTCTCCTGGGTCAATGCAGCGACAACTGCCTGAAGCCTTTGGATTTCTTCTTTTATCTGATGATATACATCTGATACTATAACCTCTTCCATGGGAAACCTGCTTTCTTGGAACATCTCTTGATTGCATCATACCATAGCCTTCGGCACAAATCAAATGAGTGACAGTTCCTGGATTATGGTGTAAGATAAGGCATAGAAAAAGAGGAGGTTCTATGTTATGATGCCAAAGGATCCGGCTATGCTGCTGAGTTATGTGAATACGAAACTGCGGGATGATTTCGATAATCTCGAAGATCTCTGTCTTACGGAGAATACAGAAATGAAGGTCATCAAAGATACCCTGTCTCTCATAGGCTATGAATACGACCCAAAATCTAATCGTTTTCTATAAGTCCGACACAGAAGTCCGGAACATAGGAAGAATACACACCGATGGCGGTCAAAGCCGTCATGGAGACTGAAAGAACTTGGAGGTTCACTATGTGTGGAAATCATGATGTAATGGCTGAGGAAGCCAGAAAGAAGCTGCTTACCTTTGACCTGGAAAAGCTGATCCGTAAATATCATCTGGAAGCAGACGACAACTATCTGTATCTTCGGGTTTTTCACAAGCCCTATCAGATCGATCGGCAGACGGGAAGTATCACAAGCAGAGACTCGGCAGTCCCTGCTCCCCACAATATTGCCATGGCAATCTATGATATGCTGTGCTACTCAGAGGATCGAAAGGAGCTTCCTCCCTTATCCGGCAGCTGGGTCACCCTCTCTCAGCTGGGGGGATTGGTAGGTGCCGGACATGCAAAGAAGCTCCATGAGCCCGAAGTATTGAAACCCTTTTATAACAAGGTAGCAGAGCTCAATCAAATCTGCCGGGATTTGGGAGGAGAAGAACGCAAGGGCGGCGATGTCAGCTACCGGATTCCTGTCTTTGACTTCTTCCCTATGTGGTTCCAATATTGGGATGCCGACGATGAATTCCCTGCCAATATCCAATTCTTGTGGGACAAGAATTCTCTGTCTTTCCTGCACTTTGAGATCCTTCACCATCTCACCCTATATCTGGAAGAATACCTTTCCGATGCGGTAACATCATCAGGCGAAGCTAGGACAGTCAGATAGGCCCATAGACAAGCCTTACTTGTCCCCTGTCTCTACCGGATAAAGCTGGTTACCTCTGCAGCTTCCTTCTCCGGCAAGCCATATCTCTCCTTGCCCAGAGCGATGCTCTTCATCAAGAAGGTCATATTTCTGGCCAGAGTACGCATGATCTGCTTACCCTCGGCATCCAGTTCTGCCTGACCCGGTGTACTGCCGTGAATGCTATTCCAATATTGACTGGAGGCTACAGGCATACCGGAAATGGTGAAATATTTGTTCAACTCATCAAAGGTGGCAGAGCATCCGCCTCGTCTGGCACAAGCCACGCTGGCTCCCACCTTCATCGTCTTGTCAAAGTCTGTACTAAAAAACAGGCGGTCCAGACAGGCGATCAAGGTGGCATTGGCCGAAGCATAATAGACCGGAGAAGCGACCACCAGCCCATCCGCTTCCCGGAACTTCTCCGCAATGGCATTCACCGGATCCTGGTCAAAAACACATTTTCCACCCTTTTCTCCCCTGCAGGAGAAGCAAGAGATACAGCCCCGGATGGCTTCTTTGCCGATGGAAACCATCTCACAAGCAATCCCCTCTTTGTCGAAAATCCCCTGCATCTCTCGAAGGGCAACCCCTGTATTTCCCTGGTCTCCATGGGGACTTCCGTTAATCATTAATACCTTCATATCATCCTCCTCTGACTGTCTGCACAGCCGCCTCCGGGAAGGGAATCAGCCGACTTGCCTTCGCATACTCTCACAGCCGCCCTCCCGAACTTCAACAAAAAACTACCCTATCACCCTATTATAAGAGAAAGCTTCCATTCAAACAAGCAGGAAATTCTGCTTTTTCGACGATTCTCCATTCTTGCATTTCCCCTTGTTTCTGCTATAATACCTATTACATCGTTTGGGGAGGTCTTAGATGTGAATAAGAAAGAAATTGCAGAAATACGCAAGCTCCTGACTAAGGACAATTGCCGCCTGGATCGGATCTGCGGCTGCTATATAGACGGACACAAGGAGAAAAAGATGGAGATGCGAGAAGCTTTTCTATCTCTTCCGGAGGAGGAAATGTTCAAATATTTGGACATTTTCAAGAAGGCGCTCTCCGGAACCCTAGGCAAAAATCTCTTCAACCTGGACTTTCCCCTGGAGGAGGAAATGTCTGATGGGCACCAGAAGTCCCTCCTTCTGCTCCGGGACAGTGAACTCAAGGACGATGCCATGCTGGAGGCCTTTTATGAGAAGTTCCTGACCACCTACCTGTATCCAGAGAATTACCTGATCCTGCTGGCGCATGGCAGTTATGATATCCCCGCCCGGGGCAGTGACCGGCTGGAAATGGAGGACGCATCGGAATATGTCTATCATTTTATTCTTTGCTGCGTCTGTCCGGTGAATCTGTCCAAACCGGGACTTTGCTACGATGCAGACCATAATACCTTCGTAGACAAATTGCAAGACTGGATGGTGCAGATGCCGGACCTGGCCTTTTTATTTCCTGCTTTCAATGACCGAAATACCGACCTCCACACCACCCTCTATTATTCCAAAAATGCAGATCTCCTCCATCCCGAGATCCCGGAGGGGATCCTGGGCTGCCCCCTTCCCAGTCCGGCCAAGGAACAGCAATTGACCTTCAATGCCATGGTGGAGGAGACTTTCGGCGGAGAATGCGACTTTGAGGTCGCTCGCACGATTCACGAGAACTTGCAAACCCTGCTTAAGGAAAAAAAGGATGAGCCGGAACCCCTTACCCTGGATAAGCAGGACGTCCACCGCATTCTGGAGGATTGCGGCGCCAAGCCGGAACAGCTGGAACATTTTGAGGAAGAATATGACCAGCAAGCCGGTCAGGAGACCAGTCTGCTGGCCGACAATCTGACCAACAGCCGAACCTTCCAGGTCAAGACACCGGATATCACGATTCGGGTAAATCCGGATCGAACCGACCTTCTGGAAACCCAGGTCATTCAAGGACAGGAATGTCTGGTCATTCCCCTGACCGATGAGGTAGAAGTCAACGGCATCCGCGTCCGCTCCACTCCTGGAGGCAAAGGGTTCAACAAGCCCTGAAGGAGACAGATTCACCAACAAAAGAGAGCCCCCATCACTACATCCATCCGGATAAGGTGACAGGGGCTCCCCTTCAGCTCTCTTTGATCAAAAACAGGGCGGTATAGGTCACGGTATTCGTTCCATAGTAATATTTCATATCATTGTCCTGGCAAACCTTGCTGACCAGCAGCCCATAGCCCTCCATAGCAGAAACAGCCTTTTCCGGAAAGCGACAGGGTTGATCGGGAAAGGTGCATTTCTTGCATATATCACAGCCGGCACTGCATAGAGCCAGGACATCCGCATAAATCCCCCGAAGCTCCTTCAGGAAGGCATGACAGTGTTCTCTTTGACGCTTCTCCCCCTCCATCATACCCTCATAGTCCATCGTATCTTCCAGCTCTGCCGTGGTCTGAACCAGGATCCCCCAGTCATATTGCTGCATCCGCTCCTTGCACTCCTCTATGGTTCCGCAGCCCGGAGGACAGGTCCAAGTCTTGTTGTAGGCATGACACTTATCCACCGCACACATATCCCTCACCTCGATCATAGGCTTCAGGGTCTCGATCCGTGCCATCCCCGCATGGGAAAATCCCAATTTTAATGCATCCTCCACCAGGTTTTCTTTCTCAAATGACATACAAAAAATCCTCCTATTTCCGCTTGTATTCTCTATCGCTCTTCGTGGCTTTACACTCCTGCCTCTATTGCCGAAACAGAGGCAGCAGCAGCTCTGCTAATCTTCGGTTGGCGGTATCATTCAGCCTACAGTCCTTATCCAGGCCGGGATCCGACACGTTGTTAGCTGGCTCTCCGCAGATATCCGCTCCCAGGATCCGGCTTTCCCGGCATAGGGCCTCCAGCCATTGCACCAAAATATCCAGAGACATCTCCCCCTGATCCCAATTGACAGGAACCTGATCCTTACCCAGAACATCCTTATCAATGGACAGATAAAGGGGATAAGAAGAAAAGGGAATCGGCAGCGCCTGGCCTGCATATACAGGTCCCTTCTTCGCCTCCTCCTCCGCTACCCTTTGCAGCCGATTCCTATATTGTGCCGGAATCTGATCCATCTGTTCCCGGCTGACTCCTATCAGCCATACCTGCCGAAGGAGAGGCATCTCCTGCAGAGATTCCAGAAGCCAATTACCACAGGAGGTCAGAGGAAGCAAGGCCGCTGGCTGCATATCACTGTGTCGGTCGAATACCACCAAATCAAAGGGCTCCCGGATCCTTTCCAACCAAAATTTGGTCAGATAATGATAATTTCCCGAATCCAGGAAATGCAAATCCCCCAGTTCTTTCTTCATGATCTCTCTGCGAATCTCCTGGGCTGCTTCCTGGGTACAATAACCATCTCTGCCCTCCAACTTCTGAAAGGAGATCCAATCCTCCTTATGGGTGCACATCCAGGGTTCTCTGGCATAGATACCGGTAAAATCCATTACAGTCATATGCCTATTCATCGCCCTCGCTGGTGTTGGTCATTTTCCTCCGGAGTTCCTCACTGAACTGCCTTTTTTCATTCTCCTTTTTGATCCAGTTTACGATCACATCATAACTCTCCGGTCGGTGGGGGTAGGTACAGGAGGAGCAATCCTTGATGATATGCTGCTTGTCCTTATTCCAGATAAAACAGGGCTTCCCAGGGCATTTCTCCTTGAGATAAAAAGGGCAATAACAAAAGAGGCAGCTAAAATCCTCCAGTCCCTCATGACAGGGATAATACTCACAGTCTTTGTTGGCAAAAAAACGATAGGAATTCCTCATAAGCTAAATCCTTCCTCGACGAAACTAAGCGCATCCGCATACGATGACATTAGAATAACACAGAATCAGGAAATTTTAAAGACAAAGTATGGGCAAATTGTACAAAATGGGATATAATGAGAAGAAAATAAGCAAGAGGAGGCATATTCTATGGATGAAATTTTGAAATTCTTAAAGGACAACCCTACCTACTATCTGGCCACCATGGATGGCGACCAACCCCGGGTACGGCCCTTCGGTACTATCGCATTATTCGAAGGCAAGCTTTATTTCCAGACCGGACATGTGAAGTCTGTTTACCAGCAGCTGATGGCCAATCCAAAGATTGAGATCTGCGACTTCGCCGACGGTCAATGGCTGCGTATCTCAGCCACCGCTGTCCGGGATGACCGAAGGGAAGCCCGAGCCGCTGTATTGGCTGATTATCCCAGCCTTCAGGCTATGTACTCTCCCGATGACGGCAATTGCGAGGTATTCTATCTCAAAGACGCTACAGCAACCTTCTCCTCCTTTACGGCGGAGCCACGAAGGATCCAGTTCTGAAAGCAGGCGGGGGAGGGGATTTCACCCCCTTCCCCCACCGACACGCCCCCAAAGGGACTAGCGTTGCGTCGCCAGCAGGTCGTAGGCTCGGCTTTTGACACTGTAAGCAAATTTTTTAAAAAAGGGTATTCCCAAACTCTGTTCTTTGTGTTATAATCGTTTGCGTTGAGACATTTGCGGGGCATTAGCGCAGCTGGGAGCGCGCCACAATGGCATTGTGGAGGCCGTGGGTTCGAATCCCATATGCTCCATAAGGACACAACAGGGAGTTGTTTAAGGACAAGAGAAGGCCACATCCTGAATATTTTGGGATATGGCCTTCTCTCGTTTCCTGAAGCTAAGAAGAATAGATTGAGGAGCCCTATGATCCGTATCACCCGCATTGCTGACATGCCTTGCTTTTTCCGCTTTCTTCTATGGTTCCGCTCTGGATATTTTTCTCTTTTTTCAACACCTTACAGGTCTTCTTCCAATGATAGACCTGCCCGCTCTTGGTCCAATAAACCGTGATTTTCTTGCACTTGCTGTGAGCCTCTTCCAGGGCATCATATTTCTCCTGAAGCTTCTGCAGCTGAACATTCAGCTCATCAATGGTCTCTGTCTGCTGACTGATGGTCTCAGATTGATCCACATAAGCGGAGATTTTCTCCTCATAGGAGGTAATCTCTGTATTCAAGTATTCTAATTGATCTTTCTGATCCTGGTTCTCCTCCTCTAGCTTATCCCTCTCTGTGGTCATGGATACCAACTGGGACTGGGCTGTCTCCATTTGATTGTTTAATTCCCCTACCTGGTCCTGTAATTTATCAATTTTACCCGCCTTGGCATGGTAGTCACTGACCCAGCCCAGAATCAGAACAAGAACTGCTGCAGCCAGGAAGCTGGATACCCCTCCCAACAACTTCACATTACATAATTTTTCTTTCATAAACCTCCCCCCTTCCGGTCTTTCTTCGCCGCTTCTTCTCCTGCCTGACATTTCTCCTGAATCTTGACCCACAGGGTCTCTTTCTCCCGCTCGGTCAATCCTGCCTCCCTGTTTTGTCCCAGGCACTCGTCCATTTTCGCGTGAAAGCATTCCAGCATGTCTCTGTGGTCTCTTGCGAATTCCGAATAAAGTCGATCACATTCCAGCCGAATCATCTCCCGGATGCAAAGTTCGAATCCCCCCTGACTCATGGGCTCTTGACCGGTATATATAGCAACCGCCTCCTGGCTGGCTTCTTGGAAAAACTTATTATATTCTGACATTTCTTTTCTCCTTGTTTTATCTTCACACAGATTATACCATTGATATTTTATCCGGGCAAGTATACAATAGAGGACAGCGAAAGAAAGCAGAAAGGAATCATAATATGAAAAGCGCACAAGATTTGAAAATACTCTTGCAATCCATTGACCATAAAAGCTATCCGGCTTACAAGTCCACCCAGGGAATCTACCGTTTCCCCGGCTACCTTTTGTCCATTGACCATGTGCAGGGGGATCCCTTTGCCGCCCCCTCCAGGGTCAGCATTCATGTAGACGGACAAACAGCCGGATTTCCTCCGGTTCTCTATGACAGTCCTGCCAAGAAGGCTGCATTGGCCGATCATCTGATCCGACTCTTTGCGGCTGAGATTGACCGCTACAACTTCAAAGCCAAGGGCAGCGGCAAAAGCGGCCTCATGGCGGTAAGCCGCTGTGGCCAGGAGGTGTTGGAGCGGTCTGCCTGCTCCATCCATCCGGAGGATGGTTCTCTGATTCTTCGGATGCAGGTGGGATTTCCTGCCGGAGGCCGAACCATCCATGCAGGGGAGCTGATTCGTATTTTCTACGACTTCCTTCCCGGCTGCGTCAGTGCCAGCCTTTTCTACAAGAATCTGGATGCTAAGAAATGTCAGGCGGTTCGCTGCCTATGTGAGGACCAGGAATATATCCGCAGACAGCTGAAGGAGCAGGATCTGGTGGCTTTCGTGGCCAATGGAGCGATCCTGCCCCGTCTGTCTGGAGTATCGGAACGCCCTATGCGGCAGGCAGTTCCCTTTTCCTCACCCCAATCTCTGGAAATAGAACTTAAGCTTCCCCACCGGGGGAGCATCCGGGGAATGGGCCTGAAGAAGGGGATCACCCTCATTGTAGGAGGTGGTTTTCACGGAAAATCCACCCTGCTGAAGGCTCTGGAGCGAGGGGTATACAATCATATTGCCGGAGACGGACGAGAATATGTCATCACCGATGCCTCTGCCGTCAAGCTTCGCTCGGAGGATTCCCGCAGCATTCACCAGGCAGATATTTCCCTCTTCATCAACCACCTGCCCGGAGGACGGGACACCAGACGTTTTTCCACGGAGGATGCCTCCGGCAGCACCTCCCAGGCTGCCAATGTGGTGGAAGGAATAGAGGCCGGCAGCTCCCTCTTCCTGATTGATGAGGATACCTCCGCCACGAATTTCATGATTCGGGATGAATTAATGCAAAGTGTAGTATCGGACCGGGAGGAACCCATCACTCCCTTCATCAGCCAGGTGAGATCCTTATACGAAAAAGCAGGCATTTCCTCCATTATCGTAGCCGGGAGTTCCGGTTCCTATTTTCATACCGCTGACTTGGTTATCCAGATGAAGGAATATCGTCCCTATGACATCACTTCCAGGGCTAAGGAAAAGGCAGCCCAGTTCGGCGGGGCAGTATCTGCGTCAGACCGCTTTGTACTGCCCGCCTTTCGGCGCTGCCCCCAGCCTCCCTCTGAGTGGAAGAAGGAAGATCGATTGAAGTTAAAGTGTTTGGGGAAAGAGGCTATCCAGATCAATCGCTCCACGACCGATCTGCGCTACCTGGAACAGCTGGCAGACTCAGAGCAGGTCTCTGCTCTGGCCTATCTGCTGGTCTACGCCTCCAGGCACTGGATGGATGGCCGCCGTACTCTGACCCAGGTGGTGGATCTGTTGGAGGAAATGCTGGACAAAAAGGGATTGGCTTCCCTGGCTATGGGATCCTATCTTCCCTCCGACCTGGCTCGTCCCCGCCGCCAGGAAATCTTCGCCTGCTTCGACCGCTGCAGGGAATTGCAATTCTCCTAAGGTTTCTTGCTTATACGGGCTGCTCCTCCAGCTCCTGCAGAAGCTGTGCCACAGTTTTGTGCAGGAGGGGATGACGCAGCCAGGGAGCGATCTGATGCAAGGGACGCAGCACAAAGTCTCTTTTCTGCATCTCCTTATGAGGTATGGTAAGCTCCTCGCTGTCCAGGATCAGATCATCATAGAGAATAATGTCCAGATCCAGCGTTCTGGGGCCCCAATGAACCTTCCTCTCCCGTTTGGCCTCCTGCTCAATGCGATGAATCTGCTCCAGCAGCTCTGCAGGTGTCAGCAGGGTATCCAATTCCAGACAGGCATTTAGAAAATCATCCTGTTCCAGATATCCATAGGGGGCTGTGGTAATGAAATCCGATACTCGGGTCACCCGACAGCCCTCTGTCTTTTCCAGTTCTTCCACTCCTCGGCGGAGATACGCATCCTTGTCCCCCATGTTGGAACCCAAAGCGATATAGGCCCTATGCCAGCCTCTTTCAATCTCTACAGACACGGTTTTCAAGGGAAGATGCACCGGTGCCCAGGGCTTTTGAATCTCCAGGCAGACCTTACGCAATCTGGGAATCTCCCACAGCAGCTTGAAAGCCAGCTGCTCCGCTACGCTTTCCAGCAGCTTGTAGGTTCTTTCCTCCAGAAATTCCCGTATCAATTGGCTTACTTCCCCATAATGGATGGAGGCAGTCAGATCGTCCGTCCAGCCTGCCTCTCTGGTATCCGTATATAAAACCGCTGAAACAACAAACTTCTGTCCCAGAGCATTCTCCTCCGGAAACACCCCATGGTTAGCGAATACTTCCAATTCCTGAATCTTAATCTTATCCATCTTCTGCCCTCCTCACCGACCCATTGCTCTCCTCCTCCAAAGGACTCCCTCACCAATGAATTGCCCTTGTTCTCAGAACAGCTTCTTCATTGACCGAGAATCGCTTTGGTCATCTGAATCGCTCTCTTGTTCTCCTTCACATCATGTACCCGAACAAAGGAACAGCCCTGCTGCACACCGAATACCGTGGTCACCAAGGTGCCCTCCAGGCGCTGGTCCGAAGGCAGATCAAGGGTAAGTCCGATCACGGACTTCCGGGAGGTTCCCAGAAGAACTGGATATCCTAGCTGACAAACCTCCTCCAGATGATGAATGGTCTCCAGGTTCCTCTCATAGGTCTTACCAAAGCCTACACCGGGATCCAGTATGATCTTATCCTCTGCCACCCCTGCCTTGTGAGCCAAGCGCAGACATTCCCCCAGATCCTCCACCAACTCCTTGCGAAAATCCAGATATTCCGCCTTTTCCCGGTTATGCATCAGGCAACAGGCTACTCCACTGGCTGCCACAAGGGCTGCCATATTGGGATCTGCCCGAAAGCCCCAGATATCATTGATCAGGCTGGCACCGGCAGAAATAGCAGCTGCCGCCACCTTGCTCTTATAGGTGTCCACAGAAATAGGTGTGTCAAAGCGGGCATGCAAGGCTTCGATCACCGGCGCTACCCGCTGGATCTCCTCCTCATCAGAAATACGGGTATATCCCGGTCGGGTGGATTCTCCCCCCACATCGATCAGATCTGCGCCGTCCCGGATCATCTCCTCCGCATGATAAAGAGCCTGATCCATCCGATGAAACCTTCCTCCATCTGAAAAAGAGTCTGGCGTCACATTCAAAATCCCCATTATATAGGTCTGATGTTTGGTGTCGAACTCCCGTTTTCCGATCCTCATGTAGCTACTGCCACTCAAAACGTGTTTAAATATACTCAAACGCATCGAGAAATTGAAGTCCTCACGGATACTTCTTACTGCTTCAATGTGTATGTT
>CAVJHW010000062.1:0-14266 GCA_963649395.1 Coriobacteriaceae bacterium
GTCTTGGCTTGCTGGGATTTGGCGCCTACACCTACTTTAACAACCAGAAGAGGCTGGAGGCCCTGGATCGGAAGATGTTTGAGTGCAATCAATTCTATGAGCAAAAGGTCAACGAGGGTGCCAAGCGGATTGAGGATATTGTGGTGGAATGGATGCAGGCCAAACACTTAGTCTACGACTTTGAGCAAAAGCCCAAGAAGCAGATCATAGTCTGAAATGATATAGTAGGACGGAAGGAATATAGTATAAAGCTACTGGTATAAAGCTACGGAAGGGAGAAAATATCGAATGGCTGATGGAAATACAGGGAATCCGAACCTTGAGGATGATATCCTTGGCGATCTGGAAGATATGTTCAAATCGGATGAGGAAGATATGAAAAAGATGGAGCAGGTGGTTCTGACCCAGAACCTGGAGGGCTTTGCCAGCTGTTTTCCGGCCTGGGATCTGCATCCGCCGGTGAAGAGGTGATGGGTCAGCAGGCAGGAAGGAGGGTGCAGGAATAGAGAGCCTTTTATCCGGCCTTGGTGGTGGAATGAAATATGACCCAACTTCCACATAAGGGTATTATGTCAAATCAAAGGAGAAGAAGTATATTATGAAATTAGGTATCGTAGGCCTTCCTAATGTAGGAAAGAGCACATTGTTTAACTCTCTGACCAAGGCGGGAGCGGAGTCCGCCAATTATCCCTTCTGCACCATTGATCCCAACGTGGGCATTGTCCCCGTGCCGGATTCCAGGATCCATCTGCTGGGGGATTTCTATCATTCCAAGAAGGTGACCCCGGCTACGGTGGAGTTCGTGGATATTGCCGGTCTGGTTAAGGGGGCTTCTAAGGGAGAGGGACTGGGCAATCAATTCCTGGCCAACATTCGGGAGGTGGATGCCATCGTTCATGTGGTGCGCTGCTTCGAGAACGAGAATGTGGTGCATGTGGACGGCAGCGTGAATCCATTGCGGGATATTGAGACCATCGACCTGGAGTTGATCTTCGCCGATCTGGAGGTGCTGGAACGCCGTATGTCCAAGACGGGGAAGAGTGCCCGGATGGATAAGACCGCAGCCAAGGAATTCGCCATGCAGGAGAGGCTGAAGAAGCACCTGGAGGATGGGAAGGATGCCATTCTTTTTGAATTGGAAAATGAGGATGAGGAGGCCTGGTTTGGAGAGTACAATCTCTTGACTGCCAAGCCGGTGATCTATGCAGCCAATGTCAGCGAGGATGATTTGGCGGATGATGGTGCCTCCAATGCCTATGTCCAGGCCGTGAGGGCTTATGCGAAGGAGCATGGAAGCGAGGTCTTTGTCATCTGCGCCGAGATTGAGGCAGAGATGGCAGAGCTGGAGGAGGAGGAGAAGCAGGAATTCCTGGAGGATCTGGGAATTACCGAATCCGGTCTGGATAAGCTGATTGAAGCCAGCTACCGAACCTTGGGTCTTATGAGCTTCCTCACCAGCGGAGAAGACGAGACCAGGGCCTGGACCATCAAGGTGGGCACCAAGGCTCCTCAGGCAGCAGGGAAGATCCATACCGACTTTGAGCGGGGTTTTATCAAGGCTGAGGTGGTTAACTATCAGGATCTGCTGGATTGCGGCTCTTATGCCGGCGCCCGGGAAAAGGGTCTGGTGCGGATGGAAGGCAAAGACTATGTGGTAAAAGACGGGGATGTGATTCTCTTCCGCTTTAATGTATGAGTAATACAAATGAAAAGAAAAAAGGAAAATGCCGGGGCATTTTCCTTTTTTCTTTTTGGAGCGTTTTTTTCGAAGCGGACAGGGGCCTTTTTCGAAAAAGGTATTGATATTTCAGGGCGTATGGGATAGAATAGGGGCATAAGTGGTAGAAAGTGGTGAATAGTGGTGGATAATGGAGGGGATGTGGCAGTCCCGCCGACACCACAGAGAAAGTGGAGGAGGGGAGCCCTTCGCTTTTGCTAAAGAGGATCACACATATGTTCATGGGCGAGTATAGTCATTCCATCGACGATAAGGGAAGATTGATCATACCATCCAGATTCAGGGAGGAGCTGGGCAAGAATTCCGTTCTGACCAAGGGGCTGGATGGCTGTCTTTCTATTTACCCCAAGTCAGAGTGGGAAGCCTTTGAGCGGAAGCTTCGTACTCTGCCGCTTACAAGCAAGGAAGCAAGATCTTTTATCCGTTTTTTTGTAGCAAGCGCATCACCCTGTGAGCTGGACAAGCAAGGAAGAATTCTCGTACCGGCAACGCTGCGGGAGTATGCAGGTCTGGAGAAGGACGTGGTGTTGACAGGCAATATTGACCGGGTGGAGATCTGGAGCAAGAGTAAATGGAGCGAGAACAGCAATTACGATGACATGGATGCCATTGCAGAAGGCCTGCAGCAGATGGGATTTACCATCTGAGTCCTGGAGGACTGTGAAGGAGGAATCTTGTCTCTGAGGCAGCGGATGTGGCCAGGCTGACGGCTCCCGGACAGGAGCGGAAAGGCTATGGAATTTAAGCATGCCTCTGTATTGTTGGAGGAGACCATTGAGAATCTGAGAGTAAGACCGGATGGGGTCTACGTGGACGGCACCTTGGGAGGCGGCGGACATGCCCTGGAGGTCTGCAAGCGATTATCTGCCACAGGAAGATTGATAGGAATGGATCAGGATGAGGATGCCATTGCAGCTGCTGGGGAGCGGCTGCGGTCCTATGAGGATCGAGTCACCATCCTGAGAGAAAATTATTGCGGTATGGTTCACCAGCTGATGACAAGGGGTATTCAGAGGGTGGACGGGATCCTGCTGGATCTGGGAGTATCCTCCTACCAGCTGGATGATGCAAGCCGTGGATTCACGTATCGGGAGGATGCGCCCTTAGACATGCGGATGGACAGAAGGCAGGTGCGCACCGCCTACGACATCGTGAATACCTATGGCGAAGAAGAGCTGTATCGGGTCATACGGGATTATGGAGAGGAGAAGTTTGCCAAGAACATTGCCAAGCATATTTGCCGGGCAAGGGAGACGCAGCCGGTCTCAACGACTGGGGAGCTGACTGAGATCATTAAGGCTGCGATTCCGGCGAAGATGCGTGCGGTAGGCGGGCATCCGGCCAAGAGAACCTTTCAGGCCATCCGCATTGAGGTCAATCAGGAATTGGCTGTGTTGGAGCAGTCTCTGGACGGCATGATCGATATACTGGGAGACGGCGGCAGACTGTGCGTTATCACATTTCATTCTCTGGAAGACCGCATTGTGAAGAACATCTTCCGGCGGAATGAGCATCCTTGCACCTGTCCGCCGGAATTTCCGGTCTGCGTGTGTGGGAAGAAGCCCAAGGGATTTGTGGTAACCAGAAAGCCCATAGTACCGACAGAAGAAGAAATCAAGGCTAACAAGCGTTCCAGAAGCTCCAAGCTTCGGGTCTTTGAAAGACGCAGGGAAGGCTGAGGGTCGGACGGGAGATTTTTTATGGCTGGAACAGCTAGAAGGGTAGATTCACGTTCGGAGAAGAAGTTGCAAGGCCATGAGAAGGTCAAGGCAGGAGAGAGAAAGCAGGGCTATGAGGAGGGAAGTGCGGTTCGGCGGATAGAACCGCTGCCGTCAGAGGGATTTTCTGTGCCCCGGGAGGAGACAGACAGTGCCAATGCCCGGGGCAAGGTGCAGGGAAGTCGGTCACGGGATATCCGAATCAGCGGAGGATATGTCTTCTTTCTGGCTCTGATCTGTGTCTTCACCGTGACTCTGTGCGTTAGATACCTGCAGGTGAAGGCAGAGCTTACCAGGCAGAATGAGACCATTGCTGCCAAGGAGAGTCAGCTGAACAAGTTGAAGGCGGATAATGACGCCTATTATGCTCAGGTCCTGGCCTCTGTTACCCTGGAGGATGTGAAAGCAGCAGCCTTGCATCGACTGGGCTTGCATTATGCCACGGAATCGCAGATACAGTATTACAATGCTGCTGAGAACAGTTATGTCAGACAGTATCGGAATCTGTCGGATTCAAAGTAGGTGGGCAATTGAAGGGCAGGAAAGAGAAGAAAGGGCGCCGGGCAGGAAGGCAGGAAGGCCCCGGAGGACAAGAGCGCCAGGCCAGGATGCTGGAGCGCAGAATAGATGAAAAGATGAGTAAAAAGCTGGTAGGACTGTTTTTTATGGTCATGCTGGCTTTAATCGCTTTAGCCGTCCGCATTACCTATATCAATGCCAGGGATGGGGAACAATATAAGAGAATTGTGCTAAGTCAGACCCAGCAGCAATATGAAAGTAGGGTGATTCCCTTTCGCCGGGGCAGCATATTGGATCGAAACGGCACCATTTTGGCCGCCAGCGAGAAGGTCTATAATGTGATCCTGGATTGTAAGGTGGTCAATACCACCAGTAAGGATAGCCAGGGTCAGGAGGTCAAGGCCTACCTGGAGCCCACGGTGAAGGCCCTGGTGGAGGTGCTGGGGCTGGATGAGACGAATATCCGAAGTCGCCTGGAAGGGGAGGATACCAGGAACAGTCAATATCAGATCTTGAAGACGAACCTGTCCATTACAGAGAAGAAGGCTTTCGAGGATTATCTGAATCAGGCTTCCGAGGAGGATTCCGGCCTGTCGGATACGGAGCGCCAGGAGAGGAACAGGGTCAAGGGGGTCTGGTTTGAGGAGGATTATCTGCGGGTCTATCCTTTGAATTCCCTGGCCTGTGATCTGATAGGCTTTACCTATTCGGATAACAGTGCGGATTGGGGCATTGAGGGCTATTATTCAGATATCCTCAATGGCACCAACGGCCGCCAATATGGCTATTTCACCTCAGATGCGGATGTAGAGCAGGAGATTATAGATCCTGTTGATGGGAAAAATGTGATATCTACCATTGATGTCAATATACAGGGGATCCTACGCTCTGCCATGGAGACCTTTGAGGCGGAGATGGCAGCGGAGCGGGCAGAGGCGGCCGGGACAGACCTTGACGATCAGGAAAAGGCCGCAGAAAATATTGCTATTTTAGTCATGAATCCCAATACCGGGGAGATTCTGGGCATGGATTCCTCGGATTGGTACGATCTGAACAATCCCAGGGATTTGACCTCCTTCTATAGTCAGGAGGAGATCGAGGCTATGGATGAGAGTACCATGCTGGAAGCCTTGAATGATATATGGAGAAATTATTGCATATCCGATGCTTTTGAGCCCGGTTCCACGGTAAAGCCCATGACGGCGGCGGCAGCCCTGGAGACCGCCTCTATCACCACCAAGGATCGTTTTACCTGCGATGGATATGAAATGGTAGCAGGAAGCCGAATTCGCTGCTCGGTTTTCCCGGATTCTCACGGGGAGGAGACGGTGGGAGATGCCCTGGTGAATTCCTGCAATGATGTGATGATGCAGGTGGGAGCTAAGCTGGGAGGGGAGAATTTCCTCCATTATCAGTCTATCTTCAATTTGGGCTCTAAGACAGGAATTGATCTGCCCGGTGAGAATGCGGGAATTCTGCATACCGAGGACAGCCTGGGAGAGGCAGAGCTGGCCACCGGATCCTTTGGACAGGGCTTTACCTGTACCATGGTTCAGGAGGCGGCAGCCTTTTCCTCTGTGATCAACGGGGGATATTATTACAGACCCCGGGTGGTCAGTGCCATTACCAACAGTGATGGTTCGGTAGCTCAGGTGCTGGACAGTGTCCTGGAACGTCAAACCGTGTCCGGGACGGTCAGTGACTACCTTCGTCAGGAATTAGGAAGGGTGGTAGAGACCGGGGGAACCGGTACGGAGGCCAAGGTGACCGGCTATAGCATGGGAGGTAAGACGGGAACGGCGCAGAAGATTCCCCGAGACAGCGGAAAATATCTGGTATCCTATATCGGTTTCGCCCCCCTCGATCACCCCCAGGTGGTGGTATATGTGGTGGTGGATGAGCCCAATGTGGAGGATCAGGGCAGCAGCATTTATGCCCAGAAAATCGCGAAAAATATCTTCACGGAGCTCCTTCCCTACCTGAATATTTTCCCGGATGAGGAGATCACGGAGCAGACGGCAGAAGAGCAGCAAACCCTTCTCGGTGAGGATCAGAGCAGCGGGGAAGGGCAAGAGCAGCAAAATCTCTCCGAAGAGGCCCAAGGCAGCGGGGAGGAGCAAGGACAGCAGAACCTTCCCGAAGAGGCCCAAGGCAGCGGGGAGGAGCAAGGACAGCAGAATCTTCCCGAAGGGGACCAGGATAATGGTACCGGGGAAGGGCAATGGACAGAATGAAACAAAGCGGAAAGAACAAATGAGGTGGATGAGGATGATGGATGTGTCATTATTGGCATTGGTAGCTCCGATATTGATTTCTTTTGCTATTAGTGTGGCTCTGGGCCCCTTGGTGATCCCCTTTTTGCGCAGGCTGAAAATGGGGCAGACGGAGAGGGTCGAGGGGGTCCAGTCCCATCTGAAGAAGGCGGGAACCCCTACCATGGGGGGGCTGATGTTTCTGATTGCGGCTACGGTGACCTCCCTGTTTTTTGTGAGAGACTATCCCAAGATCCTGCCTATTCTGGTCTTGACCCTGGGCTTTGGCCTCATCGGCTTCCTGGATGACTACCTCAAGGTAGTGCTGAAGCGATCGGATGGATTGCTGCCTTGGCAGAAGCTTCTGTGTCAGTTCCTGGTGACGGCGATCTTTGCCTTCTATGTGACCCGTCATACGGACGTGACTTTGGAATTGCTGCTGCCCTTTTCCGGCGGGAAAATGTTGGATATAGGCTGGCTGGCCATTCCCCTCCTCTTTTTGGTGGTGCTGGCGGTGGTGAACGGGGTCAACTTTACCGATGGCCTGGATGGTCTGGCCTCCAGCGTGACGGTGGTGGTAGCTGTCTTTTTTACAGTGGTAGCTGCAGGCAGACACAGCGGCATCTCTCCCATTACCTGTGCCATCGTGGGAGGGCTGCTGGGCTTTCTGGTCTACAATGTCTATCCCGCCAAAATATTCATGGGAGATACCGGGTCTCTGGCTTTGGGAGGCTTTGTGGCAGCCACTGCTTATATGCTGAATATGCCCCTCTTCATCCCCATCGTGGGTTTGATCTATGCGGTGGAGCTCTTGTCGGTGGTTTTGCAGGTGACCTATTTCAAGGCGACCCATGGTAAACGCCTGTTCAAGATGTCGCCCATTCATCACCATTTTGAGTTGTGCGGCTGGTCTGAAACCCGTATCGTAGCGGTATTTTCCATCCTTACTGCCCTTCTGTGCCTGATCGCCTTGCTGGGAGTGTCCTGAAGCCCTTCCTGGAAGAGCTTGCATGGCCTTGCAGGCAGGTCCCCAGGTCAAGAAATTGACATAGAGCCAGGAAGGACTTCAAGGGGATGCAATCCCAGGAATCGGATCCGATCAGGTGGAATCAGGAGGAGTGGAATCAGAGGGACCGGAATTAGAAGGACTGGAATCGGAGTAAGTAGAGATCGGAGTAAGTAGAGATCGGAGGAAGAATAGATGGATTGGAGAGAGAAGAAGGTGCTGGTCTTTGGCTCTGGCATCAGCGGAATTGCGGCAGGAGAGCTCCTGCTGCGGGTGGGAGCCAGCCCTGTCATCTATGACAGCAATGACAGACTTTCCAGACAGGATATTCTGAACAAGTTCAGCCAGCCGAAACGGGTAGAGGTAATTCTGGGGCAATTTCCCCGGGGCCTTTTGCCCATGCTCTCCCTGGTGGTCATGAGTCCGGGAGTTCCCTGCGACCTTCCCCTGGTGGAGGATTTCAAAGAGGCGGGGCTGCCTATCTGGGGAGAGATCGAGCTGGCCTATCGTCTGGGTAAGGGTAAGATCATGGCAGTCACCGGCACCAATGGCAAAACTACTACCACCTCCATGCTGGGCAAGATTCTGGGAGATTATTACCCGGAGGTCTATGTGGTGGGAAATATCGGCAATCCCTATACGGCGGTGGCGGATCGACAGACGGAGCAGGCCATTACCGTGGCGGAGATCAGCAGCTTTCAGCTGGAGACCATCGATACCTTCCATCCCAATGCCAGTGCCATTACCAATATTACGGAGGATCACCTGAATCGCCATCATACCATGGAGGAGTATATCCGGGTGAAGGAGCTGATCACCAGGAATCAGGGTCCGGAGGATCTGTGTGTTTTGAATTATGAAGACCAGATTCTGCGGGAATTCGGCAAACGTTTGAAGACAAGGGTCCTGTATTTCTCCAGTCAGAGGGTTCTGGATCAGGGCATCTATCTGGAGGATGGACAGATCAAGATCGCCCAGGGCGGGAAGGTGGAGACTTTGGTAGATGTGCAGGATCTGCAGCTGCTGGGCGCTCATAATTACGAAAATATCATGACGGCTGCAGCTATGGCCGCTCATGGGGGCGTTCCCCTGACCAATATTCGCCGTTCTGTCTGTGCCTTTCCTGGGGTGGAGCACCGGATCGAGTATGTGACGGAGAAAAAAGGTGTGAGATACTATAATGACTCTAAGGGCACCAATCCGGATGCCGCTATAAAGGGAATCCAGGCTATGAACCGGCCTACGGTCCTCATCGGAGGGGGCTTTGACAAGGAGTCTACCTATGAGGAATGGATCCATAGCTTTGGAGGAAAGGTCAAGGATCTGGTTCTCATCGGCCAGACCAGGGAAAAGATCGCCCAGACAGCCCTGAAATGTGGCTTTCCCAAGGATCATATTATCTTTTGCGAGAATCTGCAGGAGGCCGTCAAGGTTTGTGCGGACAAGGCGGATGATGGTGATGCGGTTCTCTTATCCCCCGCCTGTGCCAGCTGGGGTCAGTTCGACAATTACGAGCAGAGAGGGGATTGTTTCAAACAATATGTGAGGGAACTTCCCGAATAAGATCGAGGGCTCAGGCTTTTGACACTGTAACCAACCTTGTGCTATAGCACAATCAAAATTAGGCAGCTATCTCTTGCATTTTGGAATTCAGATGATATAATACACCATAAATCAATCAGAAAACACGATTTGGTAGCGCAGGTGCTCATTTAGGTGAAGCCTGCGCTTTCGCTTTGGGCAAGAGAGGAGTATGATGATTATGGAAGGTAATGAAATCTCAAAATTGCAGGCGGAATATGTATTGCAGTCCTGGTCCAAGCAGAAGGATTTGCATCCCATTCCCATCGCCAAGGCAGAGGGCATTTACTTTTATGATTATGAGGGCAAGCGTTATGCGGATATGTCCTCTCAGCAGGTAAATGTGAACCTGGGCTATGGCAATCAGGACATTGCCGATGCCATTAAGGAGAAGCTGGATCGCTACGCTTACATCGGACCCTCCTATGGGGATGAATCCCGAGCTAAGCTGGGCAAGATGATCGTAGATCTTCTTCCGGACTCCTTCGGAAAGGTCTTCTTCACCAATGCAGGAGCCGATGCCAATGAGAATGCTCTGAAGATCGCCCGGATGTATACGGGAAGAAATAAGGTATTTTCCAGATACAGAAGCTACCATGGTTCTTCCTTTGGGGCAGGCAATCTGACTGGAGAGCCCAGAAGATATCCTCTGGAGCCGGGCATTCCCGGATTTGTCAAATTCTTTGATCCCTATATCTATCGGGAGCCTATTCAATTTGCTTCCGAGGAGGAGGCGACCAAATATTATCTGGCTAAGCTGAGAGAGCAGGTGATCTACGAAGGACCGGATCGGGTGGCAGCTATCGAGGTGGAGACCATCACAGGTTCCAACGGAGTTATCATCCCACCCAAGGGCTATCTGCCGGGTATCCGGAAGATCTGTGATGAATTCGGCATCGTGATGATCTGTGATGAGGTTATGGCTGGCTGGTGCAGAACCGGCAAGATGTTTGCCTTTGAAAACTTCGATGTAGTTCCGGATCTGGTGACCTTTGCCAAGGGCGTTACCTGCGGCTACATCCAGCTGGGCGGAGTGGCAGTCAGCAAGAAGATTGCTTCCTATTTCGATGATCATCTCCTGTCCTGTGGCTTGACCTACAGTGCTCACCCCTTAGCCTGTGCTGCCGGAGTCGCCTGTGTCGGCTACTATGGCAAAGCTCATATCCTGGATAATGTCAACAAGGTAGGCAAGGTCCTGGGGCAGATTCTGGAAGATCTGAAAACCAAGCATGCTTGCGTGGGCGATGTTCGTTACATTGGTCTCTTCTCTGCCATTGAGCTGGTGAAGGACAAAGAGACCAAGGAACCTCTGGTTCCCTACGGCCAGGATCCCCAAGGCATTATGGGCAAGATCATCAAGCTGCTGAGTCAGAGAGGCTTCGCTACGTATTCCCATGAAAATATGATCATGGTTGCGCCCCCCTTGATTATCACCGAAGACCAGCTGCGAGAAGAGATGAAAGTCTGTGACGAGGTGCTGGGGATTGTAGACAGAGACTTTCTATGAAAGCGGGCATTCCTATGTAGTGGGATTGCACAGGGTGCAGGAGTCAGAAAGGATGGTTGGATATGGCGGGATTTACAACGCCGGGCAAGATTCTTATGGGAGAACATGCCCTGGAGGAGGCCGGGGAGCTTCTGGCAGGATTTGGAAAGAAGGCTTTGATCGTCACCGGCAAGCATGTGGTGACCTCCCCTATGATGGAGGAGCTGAAAAGGGTGCTGGAGGAAGCCGGAGTCGCTTATACGATCTTTGACGGAATCACCGGAGAGCCTACCAATACCATGATAGAGGAGGGACTTGCTTCCTATCAAGGGGAGGGCTGTGATTATTGCATCGGAATCGGCGGGGGAAGCCCCCTGGATTCTGCCAAGGCGATTGCAGCCATGGTTACTAATCCGGGAGCTATTGCTTCCTATAATGGAAAAACCATATCGGTGCCGACTCCCCCGGTGGTAGCGATTCCTACTACAGCCGGAACCGGCTCGGAGGCAACGAAATTTACCATTATTACGGATCTGGAGACGGATACCAAGATGCTGCTCAAGGGGGATGTCCTCCTGCCGGCTTTGGCGGTGGTGGATCCCAGATTCACCATGACGTCGCCCAAGTCCGTGACGGCAGCTACCGGGTTGGATGCCCTGACCCATGCGGTGGAGGCTTATACCTCGGTTAAGGCTATGCCCCTGACCGATTCCTATGCCATATCTGCCATCCGGCGGATCTTGAAATGGCTGCCGGTGGCTTACCGGGATGGATTGGATCAGGAGGCCAGAAGGGAAATGTCCATCGCGGCTCTGGAAGCGGGAATCTGCATTAACAATTCCAGTGTTACTATTGTTCATGGGATGAGCCGTCCCATTGGCGCTCTCTTCCATGTACCCCATGGTATCTCCAATGCCATGCTCCTGACCACCTGTATGAGAGATGTGATGGATGGAGCCCTAAGTCGTTTTGCGGATCTGGGGCGGGCTGTGGGAGCTGCCTGCGAGGCGGATTCTGACAGCTTTGCAGCCAAGGAGTTCCTGAAACGGCTGGAGGAGGTCTGCAGTGCCTGTCAGGTTCCCACCCTTAAGGAATATGGCATTGAGGAGGAAGCCTTCCTCCAGGCCATTCCCAAGATGGCAGCGGATGCCATCCAGAGCGGAAGTCCTTCCAATTGCAGAAAAGAAGTAACCCAGGAGGATTGCGAAAGACTTTATCAGGAAGCCTATTGTTAAGCCCTACCGACAGAATGAAACGGTTGGTTTTGAACAATTACCAAATATGATATTTACACACGGCAAAGACGCTGATTCCTACAGTATCTTTGCCGTGTTCTTTTTTTGAAGAAGTTGAGGTGTCTGAATGAGCGAAAAAATCAAAGAGGTAATCCAGCGAGAACAGGAAATTGAAGCAAATGAGATCCAGATTCAGATCCAGGATGTCAGCATGTCCTTCAAGGATAATAAGGGAAATGATGTTTTGGCTCTGCAGCACGTCAACCTGGATGTGCAAAAGGGGGAATTCATCTCCCTGGTAGGACCCTCCGGCTGTGGCAAGACCACCTTGCTGCGGTTGATCGCGGATCTGTTGGAGCCCTCAGAGGGAATCGTCAAGGTGGCAGGCATGACCCCCCGGGAGGTTCGTCTGCAGCAGAAGTTTGGCATTGTCTTCCAGAAGGGTGTCCTCTTCGACTGGAGAACCGTGAAGAAGAATGTAGAGATGCCCCTGGAAATTATGAAATGGAGACCGGATGAGCGGTCAGCCCGGGCGGACAAGATGCTGGAAATGGTAGGTTTGACAGAATTCGCTCAGCATTATCCCCAGCAATTGTCGGGAGGCATGCAGCAAAGGGTGGGTATCGCCCGAGCCTTTGCCATTCGCCCGGAGATCCTTTTGATGGATGAGCCCTTCTCCGCCCTGGATGAATTTACCAAGGAGAAGCTGCAGCAGGACCTGCTGCGGATCTGGAGCAAGGATAAGAAGACTGTCATTTTCGTCACCCACAATATCGCAGAGGCCGTTTACCTGTCGGATCGAATCTGCGTCCTGTCTCCCCATCCCGGCCGTCTGTCGGCAGTCATTGATGTGGATCTGCCCAGACCCAGAAGCCTGGAAATGCGGGATACTCAGCATTTCACAGAGTTGGTGGCCAAGGTGAGGAACAGCTTTGAAGGAGGCAGCATATGAAGAAAGCCAAAAGATTCACTCCCCCCAAATGGGTGGTGACCCTGGTCTGGGTTCTGGGAATCCTGGTGGCCTGGGAAATCGGTGCTTTTGTGGTGGCGTCCACCAAGCGGACTCCGGAAAATGTTTTGCCCCATATCTGGCAGATTCTGGGTTCCATCTTCGACAGCAAGAAGGTCAGCAACAACATGACCACCATTCAGATCGTCCTGAATAGTGCTCGAGACACCCTCCTGCGGGCAGCGGTGGGCTTCCTCCTGGGTTCGGCGGTGGGCTTCCTTCTGGCTTTGATCATGAAGCTGTCGGGTATTGTGGAGAAGATCCTCTTCCCCTACCTGATGATCATTCAGATGATCCCTATCCTGGGTATGGCGCCCATTATTCTATCCATTACGGGAGATATCGGAGTCAGCCGGATCGTCATTGCAGCTATCCTGACCTTCTATCCGGTGGCAACCAGTACCTTGGCAGGCTTCAATTCCGTATCCGTGGAGAAGCAGGAACTGATGTATTCCTACGCTTCTAACAAGCGAACCCTGTATGGAAAGGTGCTGATTCCCAGTGCTATCCCCTATTTCTTCACCGGATTGAAGATTGCGGCCCCCATGGCCATTACCGCTTCTATCTTGGTGGATACCCTGCAAGGGGACGGAGGAATGGGATGTATGCTTTCCCAGTCCCTCAAGCATGCCATGTCCATCTATGTATTCTGGGAGATCATTTTGGTATCTGCCATCGTAGGTATCTTAAGCAGTTATCTGATGGGACTGATTGAGCGCTATGTCTCCCCCATCAAACGGGTGGAGAGAAGACTGAAGAAGGAGGCGGGAGACAATGATTAAAAGAAGAAAAAACCTGTTTGTTCGTCTTCACAACAATCCCAAATTTCGGCGGTTTGAAGGTGTGCTTCTGCCGGTGCTCTTCGGAATCCTAATTTTTATTCTCTGGCAGACCCAGATCCTGCATCTGATGCTGCACACGGATACCTTTACCCTGCCGGTGCCTACCCGAATCGGCGCTATTATCGCTGATAATGGAGGCAAGATCTGGACCAATGTGGTGGCCACTGTCATCGTAGCTGTGATAGGTCTGATCCTGGGGTCTTTCATCGGCTATCTGGTAGCCATTGTAGCAGCCATTTTCCCCAAGTGGGGCGGGGGCGGTCTGACGGTGGTGGCAGCCTTCAATGCCATCCCCATTGTTGCCCTGGCGCCGGTTATGACCAACTGGACCAAGGATGTCAGCAAGGAGGCCAGTATCCGAAGCATGGTGGCCAAGATCCTGGTGGTTATGATCGTCAGCATCGCTACCATGAGCGTCAATGCCTACCGAGGTCTGACAGAGCTGGAGCCCTTTACCCTGGACTTGATGGATTCCTATGCAGCCAATAACATGACCAAGTTTGTGAAGCTTCGGCTTCCCAACTCGGTGCCCTATATCTTCACCGCCTTGCGGGTCAGCGTGCCCAGCAGTGTTATCTCCGCCGTGGTCAGTGAATATTTTGCAGAATATATCATCGGCGTGGGTCGGCAGATTCGGGAAAATATCGTATTGGCGCAATATTCCACCGCCTGGGCCTACATTGCCGTAGCCTGTGCCATCGGCCTGTGCATGTATGGCATTTTGATGATTTTTGAGGGCATCTTGCTGAAGGGACGAAAGTAAGGGAAGAAGAATCCCGGCTTTCCCCTGCAGCTTATGCATATAGTAACTTTGGTTACAGTGTCAAAAGCCCCGCGAGAACCCGAATTGAGGGAGGATTGTGGGAGTGCGTAGCACGGA
>CAVJHW010000063.1:0-14219 GCA_963649395.1 Coriobacteriaceae bacterium
GCTTATTCCAGGAACCGGGCTCCGAATAGCCGGACAGCATATTAAATACAGCGGTGGCATCCTCCCCGATGGAGGCATCACAGGTCAGGAGACCGCAGTCGGTATACAATTTGGCGGTAGAATCATTATAATTACCGGTTCCCAGATGAACATACCTGCGGATTCCCTCTTCCTCTCGCCTGACTACCAGGGTGATCTTGCTGTGGGTCTTGAGTCCCAGCAGACCATAGATGACATGACAGCCAGCCTTTTCCAGCTTTTTTGCCCAGACAATATTATGCTCCTCATCAAAGCGAGCCTTCAACTCCACCAGGACGGAGACCTGCTTGCCATTTTCAGCTGCCTGAGCCAGGGCTGCGATAATAGGCGAATTGCCGCTGACCCGATACAAGGTCTGCTTGATGGCCAAAACTCCCGGATCCCTTGCAGCCTGACGCACGAAATCCACTACCGGTTCGAAGCTCACATAGGGATGATGCAGGAGGATATCTCCCTTGCGAATATTGGTGAAAATATCATCCTCATTTTGCAAAGCGGGGGCAGGAGCCGGCTGATAGGCAGCAACCTTGTAGGCATCATACCCTTCCAGCCCATACATTTTCATCAGGAAGGTCAGATCCAGCGGTCCGGGGATAAGGAAGAGATCCTCCTCCTTGATATGGAACTCATTTTTCAGGATCTTCAACAGCTGCGGGTTCATCTTGTCCTCTGCTTCCAGGCGAATCACCTCACCCCACTGACGCTTTTTCAGCTGCTTCTGGATCTCCAGCAGAAGATCGGCCGCATCGTCCTCATCAATGGTCAGGTCTGCATTTCTCATGATCCGATAGGGATGGGCGCAAAGCACCTCATAGCCCTGAAAGAGCTTGCCGATGTTACGTTCGATCATTTCCTCCAGGAGGATGATACAGCGGCTTCCATCCTCAGCAAGTGGGAGTTCCACATAGCGGGGAAGCACAGAGGGCACCTGGACCGTAGCAAATTCTGTCTCCGCCTTTTTCTTCTTGTCCTTTTTTGTGATCAAGGCCCCTATATTTAGGGATTTATTGCGGATCAAAGGAAAGGGCCGGGAGGAATCCATAGCCATGGGAGTCAGCACCGGATATACATTTTCCTCGAAATACTCATCTACATAGGCAGCCTGGACTTCTGTCAGATCCTCATGGGCATTGATAATATGCAGATGAATCTTAGCCAGGGTCGGCAGCAAAGACCGGTTATAGGTGCTGTATTGGGTCTGTACCAGCTCATGGGTTCTCTCGGAGATAGCCTTCAGCTGTTCCTTCGGCGTCATGCCGGAGATATCCGCCTTGTTATATTGCGTATGTACCATATCCTTCAGAGAGGCTACCCGAATCATATAGAATTCATCCAGGTTAGAAGCAGTGATACTTAAGAATTTCAAGCGCTCAAAGAGGGGAATACTCTTGTCTCGGGCCTCACTGAGAACCCTTTCATTGAAGCTAATCCAGGATAATTCCCGATTCCGATAATATTCCGTCTGTAAATAGGGCTTATAATCTTTTTCCATCTTATCCTCCTACAGCTGTCTCTTAATCTTCAGAACCGGCTGGACGTGAAAGACCTCATGGAAGAACTCTTCCTTATCTCCAATCAGTCCCTTCTCCAGGGTGAAATCTCGATTTACCTCCAAATAGAGGAGAAGCTGCCTTTCCTTGAGACTGGCTCGAACCGTCTGCACCTTCTGCATATGGCTGCGATCCAGGGCATTGGCATAGCGAAGGATGGCTGTCAGCTCTGCAACTACCAGATATTGTTCCTCATTGATACTACTTTCCTGCAGAAGCAGGTCATAATGGGGCAGGCGCTGGGTGTTGTAATAGGCAATGAGAGCTACCATTTCCCGTTCCACATGGGACAAGCCGATGATCTCATTGCTCATAATGATATTATAAGAGCTGTCTGCCACATTATTGAGGCTGATATATTTTCCCACATCATGAAGCATCACTGCCAACCGCAGTAGAAGCTTCTCCCGAGCCCCCAGCCCATGGACCTTCTTCAGCGCATCAAAGATTACCATAGCACACCTATCCATATTCTGGATATGGGGCTTGCTGACCGCATATCTCTTGCCAATATTTCTGGCGGCCACAAGGATATCATTTTCGAAATCATGGGAAACTTTCAGAAGCTTATGGCTCTCTGCATATTCGTAAGCCAGACCTCGCGCCAGGTGAGTTCCCGGAGTCCAGATCAATTTGGCATCCATCTCCTCCACCAATCGGTGGTAAATAATGGCAGAGGGCCGCAGGAGGGAGGCATATTCCATAGGCACATCCAGGTTGACCGCCAGCTCTGAGGTGGACTGACCCACCATCTTCTCGTACCATTGCTGGAATTCCTGTCGAGTCAGGGTTCGGCTGGCCTTGTCCTCGGTATTGCGGAATACAATTTCCGTGAAGAAATCACCGTTCAGCACAATATTCTCAATCTTTCGATCCTTCAGATACATCTTCTTGAAGCTGTACAATTCGTTCTGTATCAGCTCTATGACCAGATTTTCATAGTGGACGGTCTGAGTCAGCAGGGGCTGCAGCCGCTCCCGAATGCGCAGATTACCCATCTTAATATTCTGGGTAGTCACCAAAGCCGCCTTATCAAAAAGGGAGAGCTGGGTACTTCCTCCGTCTACATCCACGATGGCGGTTCCCTGATCAATCATCTTATTGAAGCGGCTTTCGATGGAGGCGATGGCCTTATAGCTTAAGAAACGCTGCTCCGAATTACTGAGGATCTCCACATCCAGCCCTGTGGCCTGGCGAATCTTTCCCTGGACAAAGAGACTATTTTCCGCCTCTCTCAGGGAACTGGCCGCAATCACCCGATGGGCATCCGGCTTATATCCCTCCATGATCCGCACAAAGTCCTGGAGGATTCGGCACAGCTCCTCTGCCATCTCCGGTCCGATCTTTCCGTGGGCATAGGTATCCCTACCCAATTCCAGCCGATGCCGCACCCGGTCCACACTGTGAATGCCCATTTTTTTGGAAATTTCGAAGATTTCCAGGGTCACATCATAGCTTCCGATATCAATAGCCGCAAATGTGGCAAATTGCATCTGTCCTTCTCCTTTCTTCTCTGGCCTGTCAATAATTGCCCAGGAGTCGCAAGGAACCAGCCTCCGCTTCCATTCCCCGCAGGGCATTCTTGACCGCCGGACTGCTTAAGTTTCCCTCAAAATCTATAAAAAAACGATATTCCCAATTCCGTTCCGGAATAGGGCGGGATTCAATCTTAGTCATATTCAGATCGTTGTAAATGATATGAGACAGGATATTGTAGAGCGTTCCGCTGGCATGGGGCAATTCAATGCAAATGCTGACCTTAGAGGCGGTGCGCACGAAGCATTTTCGGTTGGAAATAATGATAAAACGGGTAGAATTGGTCTCCCCGGACAGGCAGCCCGCCTCCAGCACCTCCAGGCCAAAATGTTCCGCCGCATAACGGCTGGCTATGGCCGCCTGGCTGGGATCCCCATCCTGCGCCACCTTCTCTGCCGCCATAGCGGTATTCAGGGTCTCTGCCTGCTTCCATTGGGGATATCCTTCCAGATAACGCCTGCATTGAGCCAACCCCTGGGGATGGGAATAGACGGTACGAATCTGCTCCTTGCAGGTTCCCGGCAAAGCCATCAGGGTATGATCGATCTTCAAAATCTGTTCTCCCACAATATAATTGGGATATTGAATCATGAGATCATAGATATCTGAAACACTTCCTGCCGTGGAATTCTCGATAGGCAGAACTCCATAATCCACCTTTTGGCAGGCTACCATCTCCATAGCCTCCTTCCAGGTGTCCACATGGGAGCTTTGGATACTGTCATCGAAAAATGTTTTCATGGCCGCAAAGCTATAAGCCCCCTCCACCCCCTGAAATACTACCTTGGCCCGGGACAGAGGCAAGGCATCGACCTGGGTATAATCTACTTTTTCTTCCATCCCATAGTCCGTCAAAAGCTGGTATTGGCGTTTTCGGCTGATGGACATAATTTGCTGAAAAAGCTCCTGAATCCCCTTGGCATTAAAGGAATTGGAAGCACTGTCTCTTAGCACCTGCAGCTTCGACAGCTCCCTTTCTCTGTCAAAGACCGGTTTGCCGGTCTGAATCTTATATTCGGCTACCTGAGCTGTATATTGCATCCGCTCTTCGAAGAGACGGAGGATCTCCTGATCGGTGGCATCAATCTTATTACGTATCTCATTCAGGTCTAATTTGATCGTTTTCACGCATTTTCTCCCTGTAAGTCGTCACGTCCCTGGTTAACTCCCCGATGAAGGCCAGGGAACCGAAGGCAAGGATCACATCCTGTTCCCCTGCGGCTGCATAGGCCTGGTCTACGGCTTCCTCCAGGCTGGCACAGGCCTGCACATGGGGATTCACCTGGGAAATGGCCCAAGCCAGCTCCTGGGCCGGAAGGGCCCTGGTGCTGCCCGGTGCCGCAATGGCAAAGATTTGATCTGCCAAAGGCGCCGTGATCCTTATGATTTCCCGGTAATCCTTATCAGCAAAGACCCCGTTGATAAAAATCTTTCTCTGGTTTGGAAAATAGGTCTCGATGGATTCCCGCAGCTTCTGGGCTGCTGCCGGATTATGAGCTCCATCCACAAAAAAATAGGGATGTTGACCGATACAGGTGAACCTTCCCTTCCATACTGTCTGCTCCAGGCCCTCCCGGATCTCCTGATCCGTCAGGGCAAGCCCCTTCTTCTGCAGAATCTTCAAGGCCTCATAGGCCGTGATGGCATTTTCTCCCTGACAGCTTCCCGCAAGACGAATAGACAGGGGATGGCCCTTGTAGAGGAAATGCTGCCCCTCCAGCTTATTCTCCCGGCAAGTGAGATCAGCCACATCAGCCACAGTCAGGCTGGCCTGCTGGCGAGCGCATTCCTCTTCTAATATCCTCTGAACCTCTCGGGGCTGACGACAGGTCACCACCGGGCACCCGCTTTTAATGATTCCGGCCTTGGCATAGGCAATCTCTTCCAAAGTATTGCCCAGAAATTTCATATGATCCATGCTGATGGAAGCAAAGACCACCAATTCCGGCGGCGGGATCACGTTGGTGGCATCCTCCCGTCCTCCCATGCCGCATTCCAATACCACCCAATCACAAGCTTCCTGCTGAAAATAAAGAAAGCTCAAAGCCGTCTCCAGCTCGAAGGCAGAAGGGCGCGAGATCCCCTTGGCTTCCAGCCGATCTACTGCCCCGGCCACCTTCTCTGCCAACTCTCTAAAGCATTCTCTGTCTATGGGACAGCCATTGATCTGAAAGCGTTCCCGGTAGGAATAGAGGGTGGGGGAAACATAGCGCCCTACCTTATAGCCTGCCAAAGTCAGAGTTGTGGAAATATAGGCTAAGATACTCCCTTTTCCATTGGTTCCTGCGATATGGATGCAGGACAAATCCTTTTCCGGATGCCCCAGCTCTCCCATAAGGGCCTCTATACGGGAAAGGCCCGGAAGAATCTTTCCCGTGCCCTTCTCTATGTAATCTCTTGCCTGTCTATAATTCATAGTGCCCCCTGCAGGTAGGTAATGAACTGCTGGGCCGTTCGTCCGGATATGCCACCGTGACTCAATTCCCACTTGTTGGCTTCCGCCTTCAACTCTTCCTCGGCCATGGACAGTCCGGCCTTCCTAGCCAACTCAAGAACGATATGGAAATATTCCTTCTGGCTGGGTTTGGAATAATTGATGGTAACACCAAATCGATTCACCAAAGAAAGCTTCTCCTCTATGGTATCAGACCGGTGAATTCCGGCCTCATTTTCCATATCATCTCTATCCTTCCAGGTCTCCTTGATCAAGTGCCGACGGTTCGAAGTAGCATAGATCAGCACATTCTCCGGCTTCGTCTCCACGCCGCCTTCGATCACGGCCTTCAGGAACTTATATTCAATCTCAAATTCCTCAAAGGACAGGTCGTCCATGTAGATGATAAATTTATAATTCCGGTTCTTGATCCGGGCGATGACATGGGACAGGTCCTTAAATTGGTGCTTATAGATCTCAATCATTCGAAGCCCCTGGGGGTAGAACTCGTTGACGATAGCCTTGATACTGGTGGATTTGCCGGTACCGGAATCCCCGAAGAGGAGGCAATTATTGGCCTTTCTTCCTTCCACAAAGGCTTTGGTATTGTCTACCAGCTTCTTTTTCTGAATTTCATATCCGATCAGATCATCCAGCATGACTTTATCCATGTTGTTGATGGCATGAAAATGCAGCTCGCCCTCCTCGGAAGAACTGATGCGGAAGGCCTTATTGAGTCCGAACATACCTACCCCATAATCCCGATAGAATTCTGTAACCCCTTGGAAAAAGGCCTCCTCATCCTGCGCCTCCTCCAGACGCTGGCTTAAAGCCTGCACCTTCTCGCTGACATTCTTGTTATACATAAGCTCAGGCTTGCCAATGGAATGATAATGGCAGAGGTGTGACAGGTAATCCATCCCCAATTCCTCCTCCAGCCAGGTAAAATCATAGCGAAAGAGGGCCTGAAAGGCTCGAAAATCATTCTTTGCGAAATAATTCACACTGCCATCTCTGGCTCCTACCTTCTCACAGGTAAGGCTGAAGGGATTCTCATCTGTCATCAATAAAAAGGTAAGATAATTCTGCCAAAGATTCTTATCAAAGCCATAATCTGTCGCCACCACAAGAATCCGCTTAATCTGACGCAAGACTCGAGTAGCCAATTCATCCTTGGACTGGGTATGCTCCCTGGCTTTTTTGCAGATATCCCCCAGCTGCATGAGAATGGAGTCTGAGGGCATATCTCCATATATCAATAATTTTGAAAGAATATGATCCATAGTTCCTGGTTCCTTTATTTATTGCGGCTGCCGTGGTATTTCTCCTCGCAATAGCGGCAGCGATAAATCTCTTTCTCCGGATCTGTCAAAACAAAGACCTGATCCAACTCCTGTTCCATGGAGGTGATGCAGCGGGGATTCTTACAACGGATCACATTCACCACCCGTTTGGGCAGCTTCAGGGGCTTCTTCTCCACTATTTTCCCGTCAGATATCACATTGACGGTAATATTATGGTCGATAAAACCCAGAATATCCAGATCCAGCATATCAACCGGACATTCCACCTTGATGATATCCTTTTTCCCCATTTTGTTGCTGCGGGCATTCTTGATAATAGCCACGCAGCAGTCCAGCTTGTCCAGCTTCAGATCACGGTAAATAGTCATAGCCTTGCCGGCCTTGATATGATCCAGTACAAATCCCTCTTCAATAGCGCCGACATTTAACATAACTTCACCTCCAATAAGGTCAATATCAAAGCCATACGGATGTAGACTCCATACTGTACCTGCCTAAAATAAGCTGCCCTGGGATCACTGTCCACCTCCACGGAGATCTCATTGACTCTGGGAAGAGGATGAAGCACATACATATCCGGACGAGCCAGCTCCATCTTAGCCTTGTCCAAGATATAGAAATCCTTCATGCGAACGTAATCCTCTTCATTGAAGAAACGCTCCCTCTGCACCCGGGTCATGTAGAGAATATCCAGCTGGGGGATGGCATCCTCCAGACGGATCACCTCCTGGTATTGGATATGATTGGCATCCAGAACATCCTCCCGGATATAAGAGGGCAGCCGTAGCTCCTCCGGTGATATGAGAATAAATCTGACATTGGGATAACGAACCAGAGCGCTGATAAGGGAATGCACCGTGCGTCCGAACTTCAGATCCCCGCACAAACCTATGGTCAGCTGATCCAGATGACCCTTCAGGGAGCGAATTGTAAGCAGATCGGTTAAGGTTTGAGTGGGATGTTGATGACCGCCGTCGCCGGCATTGATAACAGGAATGGAAGAAACGGCGGAAGCCACCAAGGGGGCTCCCTCCTTCGGATGTCTCATGGCACAGATATCAGCGAAACAGCTGATGACTCGGATGGTATCGGAAACACTTTCTCCTTTGGAAGCAGAAGAGGAATCCGCTGAGGCAAAGCCAATGACAGAACCTCCCAGGTTCAGCATGGCTGTCTCAAAGCTTAGTCGGGTTCTGGTGCTTGGTTCATAGAACAGGGTTGCAATTTTCTTACCCTCACAGGCATGTGCGTATTTGTCCGGATGTTTCTCAATATCCGAAGCCAGATCCATCATCTCTTCCAGCTCCTCTACGGAAAAATCCAGAGGACTCATGATATGCCGCATAGAATACCTCCCTAGCATGCTTTGATTTCATTATTTGCTCTGAACTGTTACAAATCATATACCAAAATAGGTCAAAAAGCAACTCTCTGTTTTATGGCTCCTGGATCATAGAGCGGAGCTTGTCTGTCTCTGCCTTCAGCTCCCTCCTATCGTCCTCTGCCAGATTCTCGGGCTTTCTGATTCGAGCCTTTTTCTGCAAAAGACCCATCTGATGCTTGATCTCCTTCTTCTTCTCCCTGCTCAAAGTCTTCTTATGAGCCGCCAGATATTGTTCCGCTGCCAGAAGCTGAACCTGTGCCTCATTGACGGTATCCAGTCTCTCTTTCCTTCCCTGGTCCTCTCCTGCATAGGCAGCCGCGTCTCGGATGGCCTTCTCTATCTCCGCCTCGGAGAGGTTGGAACTGGCTGTGATGGTAATTTCCTTCTTCTTGCCAGTACCCAGATCCTTGGCGGATACATGGACAATACCATTGGCATCGATGTCAAAGGTCACTTCAATCTGAGGAACCCCCGCCGGTGCCCGCTTGATCCCGCTGAGGCGGAAATTTCCCAAAAGGGTGTTATCCCTGGCAAATTGTCGTTCTCCTTGCAAAACCTTGATCTCTACAGAGGTCTGGAAATTAGCTGCTGTGGAAAATACCTGACTATGGCGGGCAGGTATGGTGGTATTCCGGTCTATAATCTTGGTGGCCACACCGCCAACTGTTTCTATGGATAAGGACAGGGGGGTTACATCCATCAGGATGATCTCCGCTGCGTTGCCGGTGGTGATCTCTCCTCCCAGCTTTCCTCCCTGCAGGGCTGCTCCCAAGGCGACGCATTCATCCGGATTGAGATTGCGGGAGGGCTCCTTGCCAGTCATCTGCCTCACCTTTTCCTGGACGGAAGGTATACGGGTAGACCCGCCCACCAGGAGCACCATGCCCAGATCCGACATGGCAAGACCGGCATCTGATAGAGCTTTTTTCACCGGTTCTTCCGTTCTGGCCACCAGATCGGCTGTCAGCTCATCAAACTTACTCCTGGTCAAGTCCGTCTCCAGGTGCACCGGCTGACCCTTTACCGTGGCGATAAAGGGAAGATTAATGGTAGTCACCGTCTGGACGGACAGGGCCTTCTTGGCCTCCTCCGCTGCCTCTCGAATCCGCTGCATGGCAGCCATATCTTTGGAAAGGTTGACCTTGTCGCTTCTCTTATATTCCTCCACCAGATAATCTGCAATTCTTGCGTCAAAGTCATCTCCCCCCAGGTGATTGTCTCCTGCCGTAGCCAATACCTCTATGAGATTATCCCCAATCTCAATCAGTGATACATCGAAGGTACCTCCCCCCAGGTCATATACCATGATCTTCTGAGCCTGTCCATGATCCAAACCATAGGCTAAGGCCGCCGCTGTGGGTTCGTTGATAATCCGCAGAACCTTCAACCCGGCAATGCGTCCTGCATCCTTGGTAGCCTGGCGCTGCGCATCGTTGAAGTAAGCCGGGACTGTAATTACTGCCTGATCGACGCTTTCTCCCAGATAATTCTCTGCGTCTTTCTTCAGCTTAGATAAGATCATGGCTGAAATCTCCTGAGGGGAGTAGGTTTTGCCATCTATCTTAACCCGATAATTGGTGCCCATCCTGCGTTTGATCGAGGAAATGGTTCGGCTGACATTGGTCGCTGCCTGCCGCCGTGCCACATCTCCCACCAATCTCTCCCCTTCTCTGGAAAAAGCCACCACTGAAGGGGTAGTCCTCAGCCCCTCCGAATTGGCAATCACGGTGGGTTCTCCCCCCTCCATGACTGCCACACAGCTATTGGTGGTTCCCAGATCGATTCCTATCACCTTGCTCATACCTTCTGCCTCCCTTTTCCGCTTTGTCTTTTATCCTCCTGTAGGCCCCGCTCTTGCGCCTTCCGATTCCGGGTTTTCCCAGCCCTTTTTCAACCCCTGGCCTGTTTTTTTGCGAAAATCTCCTGAAAGGCTTCCCGGTAGGGAGGCCGGGCCACCCCATACTCGGTAACGATTCCTGTAATCAGGTCATGATCTGTCACATCGAAGGCCGGATTAAAGACCTTGACTCCCTCGGGAGCCATGGGATGGGCATACCACATCTGCGTCACCTCTGAGCCCTTACGCTGCTCGATATGGATGTCATCTCCTGAGGCAGTCTCCATATCTATGGTTGAGGTAGGGGCACAGACATAAAAGGGAATCTTGTATCTCTTGGCCGCCAGTGCCGCCATGGAGGTACCAATCTTGTTGGCCGTATCCCCATTGGCCGCCACCCTGTCGCAGCCCACAAACACCGCCTGAATCCAGCCTTGACGCATGGCTGCCCCAGACATATTGTCGCATAAAAGTGTCACATCCAGACCAGATTCCATCAGCTCATAGGCTGTCAGCCTTGCCCCCTGCAGTAAAGGACGGGTCTCATCTGCAAAAATCTTAAAATGATATCCTCTTTCCTGCCCCAGATACATAGGAGCCGTGGCAGTGCCGTATTTTACCGCCGCCAGCTTACCCGCATTGCAATGGGTCAGAAGACCGTCCCCCGGCTTCACCAGGCTTAAGCCATTTTCTCCTATGGCCCTGCATACCAGGATATCTTCCTCCCGAATTCGCAATGCCTCCTGGTGAAGAGCTTCTACAATCTCCGGAATAGGACAATCCTTATGAGCCAGAACCACCCCCTCCTGCCGTTTCAAGGCCCAGGAAAGATTCACTGCTGTGGGGCGGGAAGAATCCAGATAATCCTTGGCCGCCAGAAATTGCCGATAGAAGTCCTCAAACCCCTCTGCCCGGATCTCCCTGGCCGCCAGATAAATGCCGATGCCGGCGGCTACCCCTATAGCCGGAGCCCCCCGTACCTGCAGAAGATAGATCGCATTCCAAATCTCCTTTTGGCTGGTAAGATAGAGGATCTCCGTCCGGCGGGGAAGCTGCGTCTGGTCAATGATAGCCAGGGCATGGCGATCCTCATCCAATGCCACGGTATCATAATCCATGATTGTCCTTCTATGTCCCTCTTCCATCCCGCTTGCCTCCATCTGTTTTTCTTCCTGTTTCTCTTCTATTTGGCCTATTTCCAGCTGCGCCTCGCCCATTTGACCCTTCTCCATCTGCTCTTTCTTCCTCTGTCCCTTTCTGACAGCCCTTATGCTCTCTCTACCGGTGCGCTGTGGATTTCCACGGCACGCTGAATCGCTGCCACGTAATCCGCTCCGCAGATAAAGCTGTCCCGATGCAGGATGCAATCCTTAGAAAAGGTAACAACAATCCGCTCTGCTCTTGCCCTCTTTCCATCCTCTGAAATACTGGTAATATCCTTCACATTTGCCATCCCATTGATCCGGCGAATGCCCTCCGTTCCTGCGGCCCCTGCGGTATCCGACAGGATTCCGGCCAGGTACCAGGCCTTGAAGCCCGGAGTTTTGGCCATCCGCTCCGTCACATATTGGTCAAAAATCTCATCGTATTTCTGGACGAAGAGATCCACCGTATCAGCGATAGAATCCAGACACCAGCTGCAGAACTCCTCCCTCTTGTTCGGGTCCGCAATCTGGGCGTCTCCATTGCACCAGGCAAACAGAAGATTGGCAATCACATTGCCAATATCATATCCCATGGGACCAAAAAAGGCGAATTCCGGATCAAAGACATAGGTATGCTCCTGATTGATGAAGACAGAACCTGTATGAAGATCCCCATGGATCAGGGCCTGGGCATGGTTCATGAATTCAAACTTCAGCTTTGCTGCCTCCAGCCGCAGAAGCTCATCCTCATACAACTCCTTCCGGATAAAATCCCCATTGGGAGGAAATACGTGATTCCTCTGAAAGCAGTCGGTATAAGGCTCCATGTAGACCAAATCCTCCGTGATACCGCAAAGATCCGGATTAATAAACTCCTTCACCAGCTCTTTCTTCTCCTTATGATCCATCACCAGATCCGAGGTGCGCAGAAGACAGTTGGCCATAAAGGTGCTGATATGGTCAGCGAAAAGGGGATAGGTCTCATGGTGCAGCAGTCCTTCCCGCATCATGGTATGACCTGTCATATCCTCCATGATCATGGCGCACATAACCTCATCATACAGATAAATCTCCGGTACAAGGCCCGGAGCATATTGGTTCTGTATCTTCAGAATTCTGGCTTCAATCCTTCCCCGATCCGTGGAAACACCCAGATCCGGTTCAATACGGGTCTTGAGACCCGCCTGCTTGACAATGACTGACTTGCCCGTGTCCTCATCCATCACGCGAAAGACATAATTAATATTGCCGTCACCAATCTCCTTCCCCGTCAGTCTGTGTCCCTTGGGGAAATAGGCAAGCCTTGTTTGCACATAAGCTGGTGCCTGCTCCGGTTTCATCAAAAAATAGGATTGATATTCCTCCATGTCTCTTCCCTCCCTTTAATCGTCCATATCCTCTGCTTCGCCATCAATAATGTCCCCTCGAAGATGATACTCATCTTCCCTGCAGCGGCGCCCCATCTGCTGTACTCGGAAGGCGAGAAATAGGGCCACGGCGCCGTCAAAGATCAAAAATGCACCTGTCGCTATCGTCACAAATACAGGAAGCGCGAAAGGAGAGGCCAGCAGGAGAAATCCCATCACAAAGGTAATTCCCGTAAGGATCAGGCCAATCCACCATTTATCATCCTTTAGTCTCTTCAGTTTCAGCATCTCCCGAAAGTCATAGATTCCATGGAGGAAGAGAACAACGGCAAATAAGAGATTGGCAAATGCTACTATGGATCGGGGACGCAATATCACGAAGATACCCACCGCCAGGAGCACAGCGCCCAGCACGCAGACGGCAATGTCCCAGGGACTTCCCGTCTCCCATCCTCTCTTGATCAAGAACATGAAAACCAGGGCAATCCCTGCCAGCAGCAGGATACATCCTACAATCCGGCAGACCGTCAAAATCGCCCCGTAAGGATTGACGATCAATAAAATACCCAGGATCAGCATGGCAACCGCGGTTAAGGCTGTCATGGACTGCAGCTTCTCCAAAAAATCCTTCATCTCTTATCCCCGCTTTCCGGCTCTTCCGACACCTATGATAGTCTCTCTTTGATGGTCTGATAGAGGGCTGCCACCGGCAGACCCACCACATTATTGTAATCTCCCTCAATCCTCTTGACATAGCGGGCAAAATAACCCTGAATGCCATAACTGCCAGCCTTGTCAAAGGGATCCCCGGTTGAGATATATTCCTCTATCTCTTCTTGCGTCATGGGATAAAGCTCCACCAAAGTTCTCTCCGCAAAAGTGATGACCCGCCCTGTCTCTCCTTCTAGGACCTCTGCCAGGGTAACTCCGGTAAACACCTGATGGGTATTCCCCTGCAGGTTTCTCAACATCCTGGCAGCTTCCCGGGCGTCCTTAGGCTTACCCAGAACCTCTCCTCCCAGGGACACTACCGTGTCTGCTCCCAGAACCAGGGCATCTCCCTGGGTCCTGCTTGCAACCTCCAGGCATTTTCCCCGGGACAGCTCCTTCACCATCTCCTCCGGTATCTTTTCCTTTGGATTCTCCTCCCCCGTGCTGGGACAGATCTCCGGCTGCCAGCCAATCTGCTGAAGCAGATCCCGTCTTCTGGGAGATGCAGACGCCAAGATCAGTCTCTTCATGATGCTTCCTTCCTCTCTCTTGTGCGAACGGCCGTGGCGGCGGTGATAGCCGCCATGGAGCCCTTAGATATTCAAAAAGCCGCAAGACAAGCAGGGCGATAAGCCGGGTTATGTCGTGTGTAATCATCTATCCAGGACTGTCGTCGCCGACAGCCTCCAGCGACCCACCTAAAAGCGTGACGGGCAGCCACATTGCTTTTTGTTCGGTCTTGCTTCGGATGGGGTTTACATGTGCCCGCCCTGTTGCCAGGGCGGCGGTAGTCTCTTACACTGCCTTTCCACCCTTACCTGCATCTGCAGGCGGTATATCTCTGTTGCACTATCCCTGGAGTCGCCTCCGCCGGACGTTATCCGGCATCCTGCCCTATGAAGCCCGGACTTT
>CAVJHW010000064.1:0-6715 GCA_963649395.1 Coriobacteriaceae bacterium
GATCAGCATAATGACCGGAAATGTATATTTCTTCTTCATCCCATTTACCCTCTCTATCCACTTAGAACAATTCTTTATTCATTTTATCAATTTCCTCTGAAACGGCTTGATAGACTCCATCAAAGGTGGAAAAATCTCCTCCCTGAGACAGGTTGGGGATAAAAGCCTTCTTCCCATATTCCGTGCATACCCGGCGTACCTCTTTTTCCACCTCGTCCCTTGTCCAGTCCGGGTGATCCAAGGTAGCAGAATTGATTCCCCCCTGGAAGGTAATCTTGTCACCGTATTTCCGAATCATTTCCGGAATGTTATTGGTCGTCATCACACCCTGCCAGATATCAATTCCCATCTCTATCATATAGGGAACCAAAGTCTCTGCATAGGAATCGGAATGATGCACGATCACCTCCACCCCATGATTCTTATAGAACTTATAAAGTTCCTTATAGGGCTCCAGGAAGAAGTCTGCGAACATATCCGGAGAAATAAAGGTAGAAATCTGAGTACCCCAATCATCGTGATGGAAGAGGCAGTCCGGGTGTACCTTGGCGCACATCATATCGGCCCATTTCAACTCCCATTCCATAAGGTATTTGATCAAGTCATGCATCTCCTCCGGATTGCTGTAGAAGGCCATCATGCATTCCTCGATCTTCATCAGGTAATGGCAGCGCTCAAACAGACCCGGCGCCATGAAGGCAGTGACAAATTGTTCCTTCTTGTCAATGGCTTCTGCCTCCTTTTGTGCTTGTTCCCAGTCCCCATCGGTATAATTCATTTCCGGAGCCTTAACATACTCCTTCCAATCCTCAATATCCTTGCATACGATTCGCTCCGGCGTGTGAACGGGAAAAGCTCCCGGGGTTCCCTCTGGCCAGGAGAGGGTCACTCCCCAGGAATTGACCACATTCGTCTGACCATAATCTGGGTAGGGATCCCGCAGGTCATAGGGATGGGAATAGACAAAACCCATATACTCAAACTGGTTCACAAAGCGATCCGGCTTCCCTCCTCGAATCGTTTCCAACAAATTTTCTCTTTTGGTTAGCATATACTACCTCCTGGTTTTCCTTTCTTATGACAGCTGCCCCGGCAGCCTTGAATCTCTCTGGGGGCCCTGCAGATCCTCCCGGAAATTATACAAAATATATTACTTCTCCAGGCAAAAAAGCCTGGTTCCCCCTCCCGAAACCCAGCAATGCATTGCAAAATGTACAGTAAATATGGGGCTTTATCAATTTATGCTATTAATTTATCACAATTTTCCTCAAATGGCTATTTACAAAGTACATGTATTTCGTTATTGTATTTATATAAAATATATAAATACAACGGAGAACAAATCCCATGCATTTAAACGCCTATATCCTGCTGGACCAACTCAAGATCCCCCTTCGACATGCTTCTCTGCATAGTGACCACCTGCAGCGGCCTTTGCAATCCATCGGGTTTTTTAAGGCTGACTCTGTCCCCTCTCCCCATATGGCGATTCTTCTTAGCCCAGAGGATTTTCAGCACCACATGTCTGATTTCTCTTCCGGCTGTTTTCTATGCCCTACTGACCAGACTTTTGACCTTGAAACCTGTAAGGCGGATGTCATTCTCCTGGAGGCTTCTGCCAGCCTTCTGGACATCTATGAGGACTTGAACCGCATCTTTTTGGATTTTCATGACCTGGACCAGGAGCTGAATCGCCTTGTGCGAGAGGAGGCAGCCCTGAACCTGTTCGGAAATGCCCTTCTCCCCTTCGTCTGGAATCCCATCTCCCTGTATACGGAGGACATGAGACTTCTCTTCTACAGCGAGAGGAAGAAGCCGCAAAAATACCGATTGTATTTCGAGGACGAGCTCAATCAATATCTTCCGGATGACGAGATTGAGACCCTAAAAATAGACAAAGAATATAATGAGACCATCAACGCCTATGAGCCTTCTATCTTCTCTGCCGCTATGTGGGGCTATCGTATTCTGTTTTATAACATTCGCAGTGACGGCATTTATATTGCCCGGCTGATGATTCTGGAAACGGATCGCCCTATAAGGCTGGGGGATTACTCCCTTTTGACCTACCTGGCGGATTTTGTGGCCTATATGATGGCTCGAAAGAAGATCGTTCTGAATAATCATCCTCGCTTTCTCGATGAAAGCCTGGAGGCCTACCTGCGAGGGGAGGATACCGATGAGAACAAGCTGGATAATGCTCTGGGGGAGTTGGGCTGGAGCAAAGAGGATCATTTTTTATGTGCCTCTGTCCTGGGAAGTCAATTTGACAAAAAATTCCGAACGGCTTCCCCGGTAGCCATTCGCATTGAGAAGACTCTGACGCAAAGCATCACCCTGCTGGACGGGGATGATATCATTGTCCTGATGAACCTTACCCGCAGTCCTATGGACAAAGACCAGCTCTTACAGCAATTGGTTTATATTCTGCGGGAGGGATTGATGCGAGCCGGGGTCAGCAGGGAATTCTCCCCTCTGGAATCCATCCGAGACTTTTATCAGCAGACAAGAATTGCCCTGTCCATGGGCAGCAAATACGATCCCATGTTCTGGCTTTTTCGCTACGATAACTATGCCCTGAAATACTTCACGGGAGTTCTTGCCAGAGATCAAAGTCTCGAGGCCTTGATTCCCACAGGTTTGCGGAAACTTATGGAATACGATGAGATCAATCACCGTAATTTTACAGAGTCTCTGAAGGTTTATCTTCAGGAAAATATGCACATTGCCCGCACAATCAAAAAGCTCTACATGCAAAGAGCCACCTTCCTCTACCAGCTGAAACGAATTCAGGAGATCACCGAGCTTCGATTAGACGACCATCAGGTCAGACTGGAATTGCTGATTGTATTTGAGATTATGGATGAAATGCAAAAAGACCGGTAGCAGCGAGGAGCTATCCTCGTCTACTGCCAGTCTTGATGACAGGGTCAAAAGCCCGGGCCCATGTTGGGCTCTGTTCCGCGTCGCTACGCTGGAAAGGAAGGAACAGATTTGTTTTCTCAGTCCTGCCTGGGAAGGGTCACCGTGACCTGGGTTCCCTGACCGGGCTGACTCTTGACATCGATTTTTGCCTTGTGGAGGATGGCTCCGTGCTTGACGATAGACAAGCCTAAGCCGGTTCCGCCGGTCTCCCGGGAATGGCTCTTGTCTACCCGATAGAAGCGCTCGAAGATCCGGTCAATCTCCTCCTTGGCGATTCCGATGCCATTGTCCCGCACTACAAGGCGGGGCTGTCCCTCCCAGGTTCCCAGCTCCAACTCCACGCTTCCACCCTCTTTGTTATACTTGACGGCATTGTCACAGAGGTTGTAGATCATCTCATAGAGGACCTGGCGGATGCCGGTAACCTCCAAGTGCTGACCCTGGTAGGAGAAGGATACCTTCCGCTCCTTAGCCGTCATAGCCAGGTGGGTCTGCACATCGGTACAGAGTTCCGACAGATCTACCTTCTCCCTGGGAAGACTTTCCTCCCCGGCCTCGTCCAGACGGGACAGACGGATGATATCCTCCACCAGATTGCTGAGGCGCTTGGCCTCGGAATGGATCCGGCCGGCAAAATTGGGAATATCCTGGGGTTTGACCATGCCATTTTCAATGATCTCCGCATAACCGGAGATGGACATCAGGGGGGTCTTCAGCTCATGGGAGACATTGGCGGAAAATTCTCTCCGCATAGCCTCTGCTGCCTGCTTCTCTGTCACATCCAGCACCAGGATCACAGCACCGGATACCTGCTGGTTCACCTGGACGGGATTGGCCAGGATCTGGTAGGCTCTCTCATCGATCTTCAGTAACTTCTCATTGGAATTGCCTTCCAAGGCCTCCAAAAGAGCCTGCTTCAGGACATCATTCCGACTCACGGTGACGATGTCATGATTCACGCACTCCTCCTGGCGGACTCCAAAGAGCGTCTGGGCCGCCCGGTTAATCGACAAAACCACATGGCGGTTGGTAACAATAAGGCCGTCCTTCATATACTCCGTGATAGCCAGGTATTCTTCCTGATTCTGCTTCATCTCCTGGAGCTGCCGGTCAATCTGCAGATTCTGCCGATGGATCCTCCCCAGCAGGGGGCTGATTTCCTCATAGGTGTCTCCCTCATTATCCAGGGGATGCTCCAGATTCAGGCGGTTGATGGGAGCCACGATCCGATTGGTCATGATGCGGACGCATAGCAAGGCCAGAATCACCAGGGCAACCATCAGAACCACTGCAATTCCCAAACCGGACAGAAGATTCTGCCATACGCTGTCAATGGTATCCGATACCCGGATCACATTGCCGTCCTTCAGCTGGAGGGCATAATAGTAGGTCTGTTGGGATAAGGTTTGGGACAGGCGGCTGTCGTAACCCTTTCCCTTTTCCCTGGCCATGGCAACCTCCGGCCGCTCGTTATGGTTCTCCAGCTGATCCGCCGGTTCCTCGGATTCGTATAACACATCCCCGTCCTGGTCAATGAGGGTGATGCGACAGTGGGAAATTCCTGCAATTTCCCGGGTCAGATAATCCTCCCCCACATCATTGATGGCAGCCTGCAGATAGCCACAGGCATCCTCTACCCGCAGCTTCATCTGGGCATACATACGGTTATACATGACCAACTCCATAACGAAAAACGTCAGAAGAATGGAAACTACCACCAGCAGCGCCGTATTCTTGAAAATCCTTCTTCTCATCTCTTAGCTCCCTATCTTGTATCCCACGCCCCGCACCGTCTCGATATAAGGGCCGCAAGCTCCCAGCTTCTGCCGCAGGGTTCGGATATGGACATCCACGGTTCGGGTCTCACCATCGAAATCATAACCCCAAACCTGCCCCAAAAGCCGGTCGCGGGAGAGAACGATGCCCTGATTCTCCATCAGGAACTTCAAAAGCTCGAATTCCTTCAGGGTCAGGGTTACCTTCTGACCCTGGGCCAGCACCTGGTGCCTTTGCACTAAAATCTGCAATTCTCCTAACTGCAGACTTTCGTTGTCCTTCTCTTCTCTTCCGCTTCTGCGCAGGACGGCCCGGACTCTGGCAATGAATTCCATCATGCCAAAGGGCTTGGCGATATAATCATCCGCCCCCCCATCCAGTCCCTTGACCTTGTCATATTCGGAGCTTTTGGCGGTCACCATGATAACCGGGATCTCCTTGGTCACCTCTGAGGATTTCAAACGACGAAGGATCTCCAGCCCATCCTCCTTGGGGAGCATGATGTCCAGTAGAATCAGAGAGACCTGCTGAGAGTCGGTTTCCGCTAAGGTGCGAAAGAGTTCCTCACCGCTTTCCAGCCCCTTTGCCTTAAATCCACTGGATTCCAGGGTATATACAATCAACTCCCTGATATTTCTCTCGTCCTCTACACAATAAATCATTTCCCTACTCCCCTCTGTGCTGCCCTGTGATGGAGAATTCCACCCACTCTGCAATATTGGTAGCATGATCTCCGATCCGCTCAAAATACTTGGCGATCATCAAGAGATCTACCATCTGCTCGGTATTCACCACGCCTTTTCCCATACCTCGGGACAGGTCATCCCGCACCTCCTCAAAGAGGCGGTCTACCACATCATCATATTCGATGACATCCCTGGCAATCTCCAAATTCTGCTTCACATAGGCATCGATGCTCTCTGTCACCATCTTCATGGTAGCCTTGGCCATCTCTCCGATGCGCACCGTCTGGGCCGGCGCCTTGAGACTGCCGGCTGTCTGAACAATCTCGGCGATATCTGCCGCCTGATCCCCGATCCGCTCCATATCTGTAATCATTTTCAGGGCTGCGGACACCTTCCTTAAGTCGCTGGCCACGGGCTGCTGCTGCAGCAGAAGCTTGAGGCAGAGGCTCTCGATATCCCTTTCCTTCAGATCAATAGCATTGTCTTCCTTCATAATATGCTGCGCTGCTTCCACATCCCCGCTCATCAAGGCCTTATAGGTCTCCCCGATGACCTTCTCACACAGGGCCCCCATTTCAATAAGCTCCGTGTGCAGCAACTCCAATTGTCTGTCAAACCGATTTCTCATATCAACCAAACCTCCCCGTGATATAATCCTCTGTTCTCTTGTCCTTCGGCAGGGAAAACAGCTCTTCCGTCTTATTCTGTTCTACCACCTCGCCCAGGAGGAAAAATACGGTATGATCGGAGATTCTGGCCGCCTGCTGCATATTATGGGTCACCATGATGATAGTATAATCTTTTTTCAGCTCTGTCACAAGGTCTTCTATCTTGGAAGTGGAGATGGGATCCAGGGCAGAGGTGGATTCATCCATCAATAAAACCTCCGGCTGGACAGCCAAAGCCCGGGCGATACACAATCTCTGCTGCTGGCCGCCGGACATTCCCAGCGCACTGGTCTTCAGCCGGTCCTTCACCTCGTCCCAGATAGCCGCCTGGCGCAGGGATTGCTCCACGATCTCATCCAGTTTCGCCTTAGATCGAACCCCGTGGGTCTTGGGCCCGTAGGCCACATTGTCATAGATACTCATGGGAAAGGGATTGGCCTTCTGAAATACCATGCCTACCCTCTTGCGCAGCTCATTGACATCGGTAGTTCTGGCATAAATATCCAGGTCCTCCAACATCACTTTTCCCGTAATCTTACAGCCGGCAACCAAATCATTCATCCGGTTCAGGGATTTCAACAAAGTGGATTTTCCGCATCCGGAGGGGCCGATAAAAGCGGTAATTTCCTTCTCCGGAATATTCAGATTCACGCTCTTCAG
>CAVJHW010000064.1:6772-14175 GCA_963649395.1 Coriobacteriaceae bacterium
CTCTTCAGGGCATGGAAATCTCCATAATAGAGATCCATATTTTCTATTGTTATCTTATCCATCTTGTCTACTGTCCTTTCGTAAGCTTTTTAGCCAGGAAGCTGGAGGCTGCATTAATCAACAGCACCATGATCAGAAGGATCACGGCTGTTGCAAAGGCCTTGTCCATATGGAGGCCCTCCGTAGAGAGCACATACATATGCACGGCAAGAGTACGGCCAGAAGCCATAGGTGTCGCATATTGAGCAACGGTTCCTGCGGTATAGATCAGGGCAGCCGTTTCTCCCACCACACGTCCTGTGGCAAGAATAATGCCGGAGAGAACCCCGGGCATGGCAGCCGGAAGAACAATTTTGAAAATAGTCCGCAGCTTCCCGGCTCCCAGACCAAAGCTGGCTTCCCGATAAGAGACGGGAACGGATTTCAAGGCCTCCTCAGAGGTTCTCATAATCAAGGGCAGGATCATAATAGCCAGGGTAAAGGCACCGGACAACATGGAATATCCCCAATGAAGGGTTGTGGCGAAGAAGAGAAGCCCAAAAAGACCATATACAATAGAAGGAATGCCAGACAGGGTCTCCGCCGTAATCCGTATCAGCCCCACCACCTTGCTGGAATTATCTGCGTATTCTACCAGAAAAATAGCTGCAAAGACACCTACAGGGACGGCGATCAGGAGGGAAATACCTGCCATTTCCAGGGTATTGACGATGGCCGGAAGGAGGGAACAGTTATCGCTGTTATATTCCAGAGCAAAGAGATCCGGTGTGATATTGCCCAGACCCTTTGCTAATATAAAACCAACCAGGAAGACCAATACTGCCGCTGCTAAAAGGGCGGCCACCCAGGTGATTCCCGTCAGGAAGGTGGAAAAGTGACTTTTTCGATAGAGGATTTTATAAGAAGTCTTTGTCTTATCCATGGATCTTCCTCCTGTTCAATAAGGATACGGAAAGATTAATCATCAGGATAAATACAAAAAGGACCACACCGGTGGCAATCAAGGCTTCTCTGTGAAGGCCGGAGGCATATCCCATCTCCAGCACGATGTTGGAGGTCAAGGTCCGGACACCCTCTGTCAAACCCTGGGGCATCCAGGTATTATTCCCCGCAACCATGATAACCGCCATGGTCTCCCCCACAGCTCTTCCTATGCCCAGCACCAAACCGGCGATCACACCAGACTTGGCTGCCGGAACAACAGCAAAAAAGACGCTTTGAGAATGGGTAGCTCCCAGGGCAAGGGCGCCCTCGTAATAACTGCCTGGCACGCTTTGCAAGGCCGGTTCGATGACCCCTACCACCGTGGGAAGAATCATGATCGCCAACAGAAGGGAGGCCGTCAGCATGGTGCTTCCGGTCCGCAGATGAAGGGAATTCTTCATCAGCGGTACCATCAGCACCAGGCCGAAAAATCCATAGACTACAGAGGGAACTCCCGCCATCAGGTTGATTCCCGACCGCATGAATCGATAGATCTTCCTGGGGCAATAGAAAGCCATGAAGATGGAGGTCAGGATGGCCACCGGTACTCCCAGGACAATGGCTCCGGCGGTTACATACAAGCTTCCCAGAATAAAGGGAAGAATGCCATAGATGTCATTTCCCGGTTTCCAGGTCTGCCCCAGCAGGAAATCGAAGACACCGATTTTTCTGATTGCCGGAATCCCATTGGCAAACAGGAAGACACAGATCAGGATAACTGCGAATACGGAGACACAGGCAGCAATCAGAAAGACTAGCTTCATTCCGGTCTCTTTGCATTTCCCTTTTGCTTTCATATAAGCCTCTCCCACAGATTAAAGCTCAGACCAATCTGTGATTTCACCGGTGAAGATGCTCTTCACCTGGTCACTGGTAAGCCCCTCGATGGTATTCTCCTTGTTGACAATGACTGCGATCCCATCGGTGGCGATAAGGGTCGCGGTAATTCCCTGGCTGGCTTCCTCATCCTTCAGGGCACGGGAGGCCATGCCGATGTCACACAGACCATCGATGGTAGAGGTAAGGCCAGTGGTAGAATCGGACTGCTGTACCTCAATCTTGGCATCGGGATTCAGCTCCTCATAAGCCTCTTTCAGCTTCTCCATAACCGGGGTAACGGAGGAAGAACCGGCAACTACGACCTTGTCGCTGCCCCCTTTGCCACTGTAGCTGGCGGTCTCATCCAGAGGGATGTAGCCATTCTCTTCTACTACCGCCTGACCTTCCGTGCTCAGGATAAAGTCAACAAAATCCTGGGCGGACTCGCTTAAACCATCCTTAGTTACAATATTGAAGGGTCTGGTTACCTTGTAGTCCCCGGCCTTCACATTATCTACGCTGGCTTCCGCCCCATCAATCTTCAAAGCCTTCACGGTATCATCCAGAGACCCCAGGGAGATATATCCGATGGAAGACACATCACCGGCTACGGTAGTCATCATAACAGAGGTGTTGTTGGTGATCTGAGCCGCCTCTGTCGTCCTATCTACCTTTTCTCCGGCATCGTTCTTCTCCTCGATACCAAACAGCTCGATGAAAGCCCCTCTGGTTCCGGATCCATCCTCCCGAGATACCACATTGATGGGACCCTCCACCGCTGCAGTGTCGGTGGATTTTGCTGGGCTGGCGTCTGATTTCGCTGTGCCGGAAGCCCCTGCCTCCGCCTCACTTGTGACCTTTGCCGCCGCATTGCTCCCTTCGCTGGTAGCGGAGGAAGAGCTGCCGCATCCAACCAGAAGACCTGCTGTCATCGTTGCTGCCATAACCATTGCAATACCTTTTCTCATAATGATTTTCTCCTCTTTCATTGCCTGTAGCGGAAACATGAGCCGCCATGGATTTTACATTTCGTTTTTACAAAACCTATCATAGCAATCCCATGTAAAATGCAAAATCAGAGAAATGTTAAATATAGGTAAAGCTGGCTTTCCTGCGGGATGGTGCAAAACAGCGTGCAGCAGGGGGGTTACTTCGAAAACGGGATGGGCTCCTTGGATCTCTGAAACTTCCCAAAGAGAGAGGGTACATATTTGTTGATGATATAACAGCCTGCCAGGGAAAAGAGGAATGCAACTACCATTCCCAAAAGACCCTGCAGGGCAATCGTTAAGCCGGGGCAGGCGGCAGAAACCGCCGGCATAACCACCTCCTGCAAAAAAGGCTTATGGAGCAGGTAGATGCCGATGGTATTCTCTCCTGCCCACAGCATAAATTTTCTCGCTCTTCCCCCTGGATTATTTTGAAATATTGCCGTCAGAAAAAGGGAAAAGGCAAATACCAGGCCGATACCGGCAAAGGCATTCCAAAAGAAGATAAGGGGATTGCCATATTTGGATTGGCACATAAGCATCAAAAATGGCTTAGCTCCCTGGATGCGCTGACCAAAGGCCAAGATTCCACCGCAAGCGGCAGCTGCCGCCAGATAGATCCAGGGATTGGTTTTGGGCAAGTGTAAGATCAGATCCTTCACCGCATACCCCAGGAGGATAAAGCCCAAAGCAAGCAAGGCAATATTAAAGCACAGGGGATAACCCATAGGCAATAGGGGCATAAGAAAGCCCAACAGGAAAGCTCCTATAGCTGCAAGAAAGCCAAACAAGTGGCGCGGGATCTGTCTGACCCTCCAGGACATCATCAACAGGAATTCGGCCAGAATCCTGGCAACAAACAAGCAAGGCAGGAACCACAGGGAGGTGAGGGTTTTGGTTGCGTTTAGGACTTCCCAGGAGCCATAACACAGTTTGATAAAATTCTTGCAGGAAAAATCGGAATAAATAGCCCCCCAGATCAAATAGGGCACCAGGAGAGTCATCAGATTCTTAAAGATAAAATTCTTCCAATGTTCCCTGTTATATTCATGACGGCGACGGGAGATCACCATGCCGGAAACCAGGAAGAAGAGGGGCATGTGAAAAGAATAAAGGGCAACCCGGTAGGCCGGTGTCGTGCCATTCGGCGATGCATGTCCCCATATCACAAGCAGGATCGCAATAAATTTCGCAAAATCCAGATAATCAAGGCGTGTTTTTTTCATAAATAAAATCCTTTCCTCGCAAGCTTGCCCTCAGCCCAGCTGCTTGGCGGGGCTTTCAATCTAAGAGTTTCAGCATCCGCCGCAGTTCTCCTAAGGGCAGCTGACCGGGAGCGGAAGAGACTCCCATCGCTGCGAAAGTAACCGCAGATCCCGTCAAAGCTCCGCTGACCCTGGACAAGCCCCCCATTTTCCCCATGGACATGGTGATCAAGGGATTGGGCAGCTTTTGATTCATCTCCAGGGTAACCTGCAGAAGATCCAGCACCTCCTGAGGACGGCTGGGCATTACCGCCAGCTTCAGCACATCTGCTCCGGTTCTTTGCAACTCCTGCAAAATTTCCTGCATTTCCTGATAGGCGGGAGTTCGGTGGAAGTAATGGCTGGAGGCTACCACGGGACAACCTTTTTTCTGAATGCCGGTCACTAGATGGTCTGCGGCAAGTTCCGGCCATCTTCCCTCTATATCCACCAATTGAACCTCCGGCTGCTCGGCCGCCCATAGATTCAATGCCTCGTACTCCTCCACGGAAATCCCGCAATTGCCACCCTCTCGGCTTGTCCGAAAGGTAAAGAGAAGAGGAATGGAATCCAATTGATCGGCCAGCCTGCGCAGGGTCTGCGTCCTCTCCTCCTCCAGCCGGATCTCTTCATAATGATCCACCCGCCATTCCACCAGATCCGGCTGGACCCGGGCCGCCTCCGCTGCCTGCTCTTGGAGCTCCTCCCCGGTTCTGCCCACAAGAGGCACACATATCTTGGGAATTCCATCCCCCAGAAGGGTATTTTTTACCTTAACCAGATTTTTCTTCATCTTACAACTCCTGCCTTTTCTATTGTCGATCTTTGATATCAAACATGGTCATCAGATTCCTGAAGGTGTCCTGTCCATCGAGACAGGTGTCGATCAGATAGCCTTTTTCCCTTTCCCACTCGGAGAGACCGCGATAGTAAAACATCTTTTTAGAATCTTCGATGATAAACGGAACAATGCCGTAGCGCAGGCATTCTTTCAACGCCACCAGCCGTCCAACTCGGCCATTGCCATCCTGGAAGGGATGGATGCGTTCAAAGCTATAGTGGAACTCGATAATATTTTCTATCGAAACGGGATCAAGGGATTCATAGCGCAACAGCAGTGCCTTCATTCTTGACGACACCTCCTTCGGCTTTGCGGTTTCCTTACCGCCCACCACATTGGCTCGTTTTTTGTAGCCACCGACGGCAAACCACGCAAGGGTGGAATCTTTCGTACTTTGCTTCAAAATACGATGCAGCTCCTTAATAATGTCCTCGGTAAGCGGTTCTTCCGCATGGTCAATCACATAATCAATGGCACGAAAATGGTTGACTGTTTCGATAATGTCATCAACCGGGATTCCTTCTCCCACATCCACCGTGTTTGTTTCAAAAATCAGTCGGGTTTGATCCTCACTAAGCTTGCTGCCCTCGATGTGGTTGGAGTTGTATGTCATACGAACTTGAAGCTCATGATACAAGCCGCCTGACATACGGATGCTCTTTTCATCCCGTAACATTTGCAGCAGTGCATTGTCGGAGATATGTCGATACAGTTCCTCCGGCTTGCAGCCCAGAAATATGGCAATCTTCTCAAGCACGCGGTCAGCAATCTTTTCGCCACGACCGATTTTGGCAACCGTCCGCGATGAAATACCCAGCTCTTCTGTAAGGGCAGTCTTTGTAAGTCCTTTTACACTAAGCCTTTGTATCAGTCCTTCATATGAGTTCATGAATGCTTACCTCCTTGCTTTACTTATTGTAACTTTTTTCCCGCAAAAAGTAAAGGTATTCTTATAGAAAAGTAAAGGCACATGTTTCCCGCGGAGGCCAAGTAGATTGGACATCCCCCCCTCCATATGATACAATGCTCCATAGGGCTTCATACAGGATTGTGGGAGTGCGTAGCAGGGAACAATCCGTGTAACCAGAGGTTTGGGTCTTTTGACACCCAAACCATCATTTGTCCATGAAACAGGAGGCGCATCCATGAATCACAATTTTACAATTACCGGCCATACCGGCCTGACGGGACTTTTGGGAAGTCCTGTGGCACACAGTCTGTCACCTATGATGCACAATGAATCCTTTCGGCTTCTTGGGCTTGATTATGTATATCTTTGCTTCGATGTAGGAGAAGAGCAACTGGAGACTGCAATTCGGGGCCTGCAAGCCTGCGGCATCCGGGGCTTTAATCTGACCATGCCGAACAAGAATCGCATGGCAGAGCTGGCAGATGAACTGTCTCCTGCCGCCCAGATAACCGGTGCCGTCAATACTGTAGTAAATGAAAAGGGCCGTCTCATAGGTCACAACACAGATGGCATAGGCTTCATGCAGTCTGCCCGGGAGGCGGGTTTTGAGGCCAAGGGAAAGACCATGACCATACTGGGAGGCGGAGGGGCAGCAGCAGCCATCTGCGCCCAGGCTGCCTTGGACGGTCTGAAGACTCTCTACATCTTCGCCCGCCCCACCAGCCGTTTTCATCTGCGCACCCAGCGCCTGACGGATGACATTCCGCATCAAACCGCCTGTCAAACCCAACTATGCGATTTGGCTGATACTTCTGCCTTAAAAGCTGCCTTGCAAGACAGCGACCTTCTGGTTAATGCCACCTCGGTGGGTATGGCGCCCCATACGGATGCTTCCGTCATCACGGATCCCTCCCTTCTCTACCCGGAATTGATGGTAGCAGATATCATTTACAATCCTCGAGAAACACGCCTGCTCCAGCTGGCTGCTTCTGTCGGCTGCTCCACCTTTAACGGACTGCATATGCTGCTCTATCAAGGGGCCGCAGCCTTCCGCCTATGGACCGGCTGTGACATGCCTGTTCCCGCCATAAAGAAACAATACTTTGAGGCGCCGACAAGCAGTCCATTTTCCAAAAGCTAGAATGTGATGATTGATCGTAAAATCACGAACGCACAGCTTATGAATATGTGCGGTTTTAGCGCAAACATTATCACCAGGCTAAAAAAAGATGAGTACATTTCGCTGGAAAGCGTGGAGAAGATCTGCCGCACCTTGGACTGTGGCGTGGACGATATTCTGAACTTCATACCAGAGGAAAAGGGCTTCTTTATCCTGCCGTCGGAGCTGTTCACCAATGTCAATCAAAGAGCCGACAGCGATGAGAACCTGAATGAGACGTTGGAGCGCATATTCCGTCACATTGAGGAGTCTGCAAAGGGTTCTTCTTCTGAGAGCAGCTTTGCCGGACTGTTTGACGATTTCGATGTAAACAGTAACAAGCTGGGTTCGACTGTTGCCAAGCGCAACGAACGCCTTGCAAAGCTCCTGCACGGCGTAGCAAATATGAACCTAGGCGATGTAAAAGACCATGACATCGACGCATTCGGCGATGCCT
>CAVJHW010000065.1:0-13835 GCA_963649395.1 Coriobacteriaceae bacterium
GTGGAGTACAACCTTGCCAAGGTTGGGGTCGCGGGTTCGAATCCCGTCTCGCGCTCTGAAGAAGCACTGTAGTTCCGGTTAGGAATCACAGTGCTTCTTGTTTTGCCCTTCTATCATATCACGAAATTATTGCCCGCCTCCTCACTCCAATTCAGGAGATCCTCCAAGGTATACTTATCCACCACATCTCGAATCGCCTGATCCAACTCCTTCCACAGGCGCAAGGTCGTGCAATTGTCTGCCCGAAGGCAGTCATTTTCCTCAGAATCCAAACACTCCACCGGAGCCAAACTTCCTTCCGTCACCCGAAGAATGGATCCCACCGTATACTCCCCCGGCTGCCGGGTCAGACGATAGCCTCCCTGGGGACCCCGAATGCTCTTCAGACAGCCTGCCCTTACCAGCAAAGCCACGATCTGCTCCAGGTACTTAAGGGATATATCCTGACGAGCCGCCACATCCTTCACCCGCACCGGATTCCCATCCCTATGCTGAGCGATATCCAGCATCAGGCGCAGGGCATACCTTCCCTTTGTTGAAATCTTCATCCTCCTGCCTCCTCTTATCTCCTCTTATCCACTATTCCTATCTATTATATAGGATTATAGTATTTATCCTTGAGAAAGTCAAGGGCAAGTTCTGCCGTTACATACTTGGTTTGGATGTCTAAACACCCAAACCTCTGGTTACACGGATTACAGATACCGGCGGCGACTGCGGGAGCACGAAGTGCGGAGCAGTCGGCTTTCCTTCGTGGGGAGCGGAACAGCCTGCGGCATGGCTATGCTACTCTTCCTCCGGCACCTCTTCTCCTGCCAGCTTCAGAATGTCCTCCGCCTCCTCCTGGGAGATATTCATGAAGTCTGCCAACTCATCCAGATAGACCTTGCGCCCCATCTCCTCCTTCAGGATCTCCACACTGTCCTTCAGATCCTGCACTTTGGCCACCATCCGTCTGTCGCGGTTTTTCTCATCCTTCTGCTGCTCCGCCAAAGCCTGAATACCCTGATGAATCTCCCGGATCATCTCCTCGTGGATGGCCGCCGGATCCCGCTGCAGGCCTGTACCTGCAGCTTCCAGAGCCAGAAGAAGATGAAGATTTCCCTCCTGAACCAGATCCAACACCTGGGCCTCCGGCAAAGCCAGCTCCCGCACAGCCTGTAGGATCAGGGGCTGGTAAAGCTGGGTAAGACGCTCCTTTCCCTTCTTATCTCCCGCAGCCAGATCCTGCAGCAAGCGCAGCCGCTCTCCCTCCCTCTCCGGCTCCTGGGAAGCCAAGGTTTCCTCGTATTGGGCCAGCTGGCGAAGAGCCTCCGGTGTCAGGGGAATCGAATCTCCTTCCTTGGTATATCCCTTTACCGCAATCTTTCTGGACAAAAGATAGTCAAAAACCAGCTTCAACTGGTCCGGACTTAGGGCATCCCCTTGGAAGAAGGTCTCCACCTCCTCCTTTTCCAGCCGAAGATTCTGCTCCTGGGCTCTGACCAAAAGATCCGCCAGCTTCTTTTGAAACATCTCCTGTGTAATCATACTCTTTTATTCTCCCTTGCCGTATTCTTCCTTGTCCTTCCGTGTTCTTCCTTGTCCTTCCGTGTTCTTCCTGGTCCTTCCGGATCCCTCCCATAGGGATGTTGGCCCCTTACTGTCAATCAGAGGGAACCGGCCCCTGCCTGACCCCTATTCTCCCTATTCTACAAAAAAAGGGGGAAATACTCAATGGATTGCGGCAAAAAAAGAGGGAGGAAACCCCCTTGGATTTCCTCCCTCGCAAAGAACTCTATGCCAGGAATTGCCATCTGGTCTCTGACTGCCAAACCTTCCCCCCTTTTTGAATGGGGGAAGGAAAGTGCGGCTGGTGGATACTGTCCGGATAGGACTGGGTTTCCAGGCAAAAGCCGCTGTGCTGCTGGTAGAAGGCTCCTCCCTTTCCCCGATGGGGATAGATATGGTTGCCGGTATAGAACTGCACACCAGGCCGATCCGTATAAACTACCAGGCTTATGCCGGATTCCCGGCTGTAGACCTCCGCCGCTTTGGCCAAACCCTGCGCCGAAGAAGCAACCTCCCCCGACTTTCCAGGAGCTTCCGCCGAAGGGTTGACCTCCCCGGCTTCCTGGGGGGCTCCCTTTCGCCCTCGCAGGACGAAGTTATGGTCGTAGCCCTGGCCAAAAAGGAGCTGGTCTTCCTCGGCTTCTATATCCCTGCCGATTGCCTTTCTCTTGCGGAAATCGAAAGCCGTCCCCTCCACCCTTTGGATCTGGCCGGTGGGGATTGCCCCTGCATCCCGAATGGGGGTGAAGGCATCTGCCTCCAGTTCCAGCTCATGGGACAGGATATCCCCCTTTCCCTGGCCATTCAGGTTGAAATAGGTATGATTGGTGAGATTGATCAGGGTATCCTCAGGGGAAAGGGCTTCATAGGAGATCCGAAACTCATGGTCCGGCCCAAAGGAATAGGTCACCGACACATCCAGGTCTCCCGGGAAGCCCTGGTCTCCATCCGGACTGTGGTAGGACAGGCGGATAGAGGAATCCGTTCTCTCCACCAGCTTCCAGTGCCTTCGATCAAAGCCTATAGGACCACTGTGCAGATTATTTTTCCCTTGATTGGCCGTCAGGGCATAGGACTTGCCATTTAAGGAGAATTCCGCTCCCCCGATCCGATTGGCATTTCTTCCCACCACTGCTCCCAAAAAGCAGGTGTTTTTCTCATAATCGGAGACCTGGTCATAGCCCAGCACAACATCCCGCAAATTTCCATTTTTATCCGGTACATAGAGAGCAGCCACCGCTGCCCCGTAATCGGTTACCTGTCCCCACATGCCATCCGGTCCTCGGAGGACATAAAAATCCGTTGATCCCATCCTGTTGTCCTTCTTAATTTGTCCTTCTTATTTGTCCTTGTTGTTCAGCAGATCGAAGACCACGGCAGCCAGAAGAACGACTCCCTTGATGACCTTCTGCCAATTGGCATCGATGCCCATCAGGCTCATACCCAGGTTGATGACACCGATCAGGGTAGCGCCGACTACCATGCCAAAGACAGAGCCGGAACCTCCATAGGCGGATACCCCGCCCACCACGCAGGCGGAGATGGCATCCATCTCGTAGTTGGTTCCTGCGGTGGAATTGGCAGCCTGGAAGCGGGCAATGACCGTAAAGGCACTGACAACCGTCAGGATGGCCATGTTAAGATAGGCCAGAAACATAATAAATTTCGTGTTGACACCGGAAAGGCGGGTGGCCTCCGCATTTCCGCCGATGGTATAGAAATACCGGCCGGTCACAAGACGGGTGGTGAGGAACTGGTAGATCAGAACAATGGCAACCACCCAGACCAACACCGTAGGGATTCCGCCTGCCTTGGCCAGCTTATAGGCAAATAGCATAACCACCGCAATCGCCGCCAGAGCCTTCAGGCAGGTGACGGGCAGAGAGCTCACCTCATAGCCCTTTTTCAGACGACCTGCCCGATTGGCAGCACTCAGGACAAGGATAATCAGACTGACCAGAACTCCGATGACCAGACAGGGAATATTGAATTGGTTAATCGGGGTCTCCAGAATCTTACCGGAGAAAATCTTCAGATAAGAACTGGGGAAGGGTGCGATACTACCCGTAGAGCTGTTGGCACTCAAAAGGGCCGTTCCTAATCCTCGAAAAGCCAGGTATCCAGCCAGGGTGGCGATCCAGGGGGGGATATTCACATAGGCTATCACAAAGCCCAGAACCGCACCATAGATCACTCCCACTAAGAGCATGATCAGGATGGAAACTCCTGTGCCCCAGCCCTTGACCACCATGCAGATGCCCCCGATGGCTCCCAGAAAGCAGACGAAGGATCCACAGGAAAGATCGATATTGCCGCCGGTCAGCATACAAACCAACATACCGGTAGCCAGGATGTAGACATAGGCATTCTGGGTGATCAGGGCATTGAAGTTCAATGAGGTAAACATCTGACCCTTTGTCAGAACCGTGAAAAATAAGAAGACCAGGAGCAGGACAAAGATCATGGTATTCTTTTTCAATGCAGCTGTAAGATTTTTCATTTTCATCCTCCCTCCCTTATTTCTTCTTTCTCTTGCTCATAACATCGAAGATAACGGCCAGCAGAAGGACAATTCCCTTGACCACCTTCTGGTAGTTGGCATCGATTCCCATGATGCTCATGCCCTGGTTGATCACGCCCATCAAGAGGGCACCGATCACCATACCACCCACGGTTCCGGTTCCGCCGTAGGCAGAAGCCCCTCCGATGAAGCAGGAGGCAATGGCATCCATCTCATATCCCTGACCGTAGGTAGGCTGGGAGGAGGAGGCCCGGGCGATGGTCAGGATACCAGCCAAACCAGCCAGCAGACCCATATTAGCGTAGGCGAAGAAGTAAACCTTCTTCGTGTTGACGCCGGAGAGACTGGTGGCCTTCTCATTGCCGCCCACGGCATAGAGATAGCGCCCCATAGCAGTCTTATTGGTCAGGTAATAATAGACCAGGAGCACCGCCGCAATCCAGAGCAGACTGGTGGGAATTCCCTTGTAGCATGCCAGCTTGTAGGTCAGCCACAAAAGGCAAGCCACAACAATGACATATTTGAGGATCCCCAGGGGGAGAGAGCCCGTCTCATATCCTTTTTTCTTGCGGGAAATATAGGATCTCAGAGCCAGAATTACCAGCAGCAGGGCCAGAATAATTCCCAGAACCAGGCAGGTCCTATTGAGGGTCTTGCCCTTCAGAAAGTCCGGAATATAGCAATTAGCACCGCCGCCAAAGACATTCAAAAAAGTGGTATCCGACACGGTTACCGCATAACCGTTCAAAACCACGTTGGACAGGCCTCGAAAGGCATACATACCAGCCAGGGTTGCGATAAAGGGGGGCACCTTGACATAGGCAATCCAAAAGCCCTGGAACATTCCTACCAGGAGTCCCACTGCCAACATTGCCAGAACGGCAAACCAGCAATTCATGCCCTTGTCCATCATCACTGCACCGATTCCTCCGGTGAAGCAGACTACAGAACCAACGGACAAGTCTACGTTGCCACCCGTCAGGATGCAGAGCAACATACCGGTGGAGAGAACGAAAACATAGGCATTCTGGGAGATCAGATTGTTGATATTCTGGGCATAGAGGATCTTGCCGCCGGTGGTGACATAGAAGAAGACAAGCACCAAAACCAGGGCAATCAGCATGGTATTTTTCTTCAGGACATCTGTCATTCTCGTCTTGCCCATCCTTATACCCCCTTTCCGGATCGAATGATGCTGGTCATGATCTTCTCCTGAGAGGCCTCCTCAGCCCTCATCTCCCCGACGATCCTTGCCGCGTTCATCACATAGATTCTGTCACTCATGCCGATCACCTCCGGCAGCTCCGAGGAAATCATGATCACAGACTTACCAGCCGCCACCAGGTCATTAATGATACAATAAATCTCATATTTAGCGCCTACGTCGATTCCTCGGGTGGGCTCATCCAGGATCAGGATATCCGGCTCCGCAAACATCCATTTGGCCAGCAGAACCTTCTGCTGATTGCCGCCAGAGAGATTGACCACCTTCTGCTCTACGGTAGGACTTTTCGTGCGGAGGATCTCCCGATAATGCTCGGCAACCTGATATTCCTTGTCCCGGTCAATAATCTTGTGATGGCTGACCTTGCTCATATTAGCAAGAGAGGTATTGACCTTGATAGACTGGGAAAGAACCAGGCCATTGCCCTTACGGTCCTCGGTTACATATGCAATCTTATTGCGGATAGCCTCCTGGGCATTCTTCAAAACCACCTCCTGGCCATGGAGCTTGAGGCTTCCGGTAATACCCGTGCCGTAGCTGCGGCCGAAAATGCTCATGGCCAACTCGGTTCGTCCGGCTCCCATCAAGCCATAGATTCCCACTACCTCACCCTTGCACACGTGAAGAGAAACATTGTCCACCACCTTGCGCTCCGGATAGAGGGGATGGTAGACCGTCCAACCCTCCACCTCCATATTGGTCTCGCCGATGGCGACTCCCTGTCTCTTGGGGAAACGATCTGTGATTTCCCGTCCCACCATGCCCTTGATAATGCGGCTCTCGGATACATCCTGCTTCCCGTTATCGATGGTCTCGATGGTGGTTCCGTCACGGATCACGGTAATCTTATCGGATACATAGGAGACCTCGTTCAACTTGTGGGTGATGATGATCATGGTCATACCCTGCTTCTTGAATTCCAGCATAAGGTCAAGCAGCGCCTTGGAATCCGTCTCATTCAGGGAAGAAGTGGGCTCGTCCAGAATCAGGAGCCTGGCCTTCTTGGCCAGGGCCTTGGCAATCTCCACCAGCTGCTGCTTGCCGGTTCCGATTTCCTTAATCAGGGTGCGGGAGGATTCCGAAAGGCCCACCATCTTCAGATATTTGTCAGCCTCCCTATAGGTTTGATCCCAATCAATCGCCATCTTCCTGCCCTGCTCATTGCCCAGGAACATATTCTCCCCAATCGACATCTCCGGCACAAGAGCCAGCTCCTGATGGATAATAACAATACCCTTTTCCTCGGAGTCTTTGATCTTGTGAAATTTGCACACTTCACCATCGTAAATGATGTCGCCTTCGTAGGTGCCGTAGGGATGAATGCCGCTTAATACCTTCATCAAGGTGGATTTCCCTGCTCCATTCTCGCCAACGAGGGCGTGAATCTCGCCCTCGTTGACTTGCAGATTGACATTGTCAAGTGCCTTCACATTGGGAAATCTCTTGGTGATATTTTTCATCTCCAATAATATTTTCGCCAATTGTATTCCTCCCAGCTTCAACTTACTGGAAATCAGCCTCTGTATAGTAGCCTGAATCTACCAGAAGTTCCTTGTAATTATCAACATCCGCATACACCGGCTCGCAAAGGTAAGAGGGGATGATGCCTGTGCCATTGTCATAGGATTCTGTATCATTTACTTCTACCTCTTCCCCCGCAAGAATCTGGCCAACCATCTTCACCACCTGAGCTGCCAGGGTTCTCGTATCCTTAAAGATGGACATAGCCTGCTTGCCAGCGATAATATTCTTCACGTTGGCGATGTCACAATCCTGACCGGTGATCTTGGGCCATGCACCTGTATAGTTGGCTTCCAATGCATTGGTCACGCCCAGGGCCGTAGTATCATTGGAGCACAGCCAGGCATCGATCTGGGTTCCGTCCGCATAGTTGGAAGAAATGATATTCTCTGCTCTGGACTGGGCTGTTTCCGTAGACCACAGGGGAGTACTGCACTCATCAAACTTGGTCTGACCGGATACCACCACCAGCTTGCCCGACTTAATGTAGGGATCCAGCACATCTATAGCGCCCTGGTAGAAATAACCGGCGTTGTTGTCTCCCGGGTCTCCTGCGGTGATCTCCAGATTGAAGGGACCGGCGGCCTTGTCCAGATCCAGAACATCTACAATATATTCTCCCTGCTTGGTGCCTACCATATAGTTGTCAAAGGTAGCATAATAGGAGACAGCATCGGAATTCATCAGCAAGCGGTCATAGGCCACCACCGGGATACCCGCGGACTTGGCCATGTCGAGAGCTTCTCCCAGGGAAGATCCCTCAATGGCAGCGATGACCAGCACATCTGCTCCGCTGGAGATCATATTTTCAATCTGGGAGACCTGGGTCTGCACGTCATTGGAAGCATATTGAAGATCTACCTCATATCCCTCTGCCTCCAGCTCTGCCTGCATGTTAGCTCCATCCTGGTTCCATCTCTGCAGATCCTTGGTGGGCATAGACACGCCAACCTTGGTTCCTGTAGCCGAGGATGCCCCTCCTGATTCACTCCCGGAGGAAGCGGAGGAGCTGTCGGCTTTCGAGGTGGAAGAAGCGGCTGAGCTGCCCCCTGTGGAGCCGGAGCTTCCGCCGCATCCCACCAGGATACCGGATACCATTGCTGCTGCCAAAAACATACTAATTGCTTTCTTTTTCATGCGTTTACCTCCATTCATCAGATGATTCATCAGGGTCGGGCACAGGTCATATCCCGGGCTTATGCCTGCCCTTTTTATAGTTTTAATTTATCACAGGAGGGTCTGGAATAATTTACTATCTTCTGTATATTTTCCGCCGGAACAAGACAAAAAAAAGAGCGGTGCTAGCACTTTTTTGTGCTAATACCGCTCAAATGCTCCAGGCCGCTATCTCCTCCTGAGGAATATCTCAAGGAAGCTTCCAGATAAACCTTCTCCAGAGGCAGACCCAGGAACATCAGGGCATCGCCTGGGATATCTCAGGGAACATTCAGATAAACATCCTCTTTCAGATGGAAGCCACTGTCTATAATCACCTGGTCCATATTGTCCCTGGTAACGGCCTGGGGCGGAAAGGCAATATAGGGAATCTCATAGTCTCCATTTTGAATCATCGTTACATCCTCTCCGGAGATTTCCTCCCCCCGGGCCAGACCAACTGCCTCTTCTGCCGCCCGGGTGGCCAGCTTCTCCACAGACTTGTATACCGTCATCAATTGTGTGCCCTCCACGATCCGCTGGCAGGCTGCCAGATCGGCATCCTGCCCCACCACCAGAATCTCTCCCGCCTGGCGGGTCTCAGACAGGGCGTGCACCACCTGGGTGGCCAGATCGTCATTCCCGCACATAATGGCATCTGTCTCCTCCACCACAGCCGGATGCTCATAGACATATTCTGCCGCCAGCTCTGCCTTCCAGCCCTCCGCATGGGTGGAATCCAGGATAGTCACTGCATTTTCCGCCATCACCTGACGGAAACCGGTCTCTACCAGGGGCACATTGTTGTCGGTGGGAGAGCCCCCCAGCATCAGGACCTTCCCCCCTGCCAGGCCCTGGTCGATCAAGGCCTGCCCCATGAGGGTGCCCACCATCTCATTATCGAAGGAAATATAGAGATCCACTCCCGTCTTGCGGATCAGGCGGTCATAGCAAATGATCTTGATACCTGCCTCCCGGGCTTTCTCCACCGACTTGACCAGGGCCTCTCCATCCGTGCTGATGATGACGATGACATCCATTTTCTTCCGGATAAAATAGTCAATCTGATCCTTCTGCCGGTCCACGTCCCCATTGGCATTTTGTACATTCACCTCAGCCCCCAGCTCCTTGGCCACAGAGACAAATACATCTCGATCCCTCTGCCAGCGCTCGATGACAAAGGAATCAAAGCACATGCCGATCTGAATCTTCTCTTCTGCGGTCTTCCTGACCCGGCTTTCCTTCTTGCCTGCGTCGCAGCCGGTCAGGCTCAAAGTCCCCATCGCCGCAAGGGCCAGGCAGAGACATTTCAGACCTGTCCTGCATGACCGGTATCCTCGCCCATTCCATCCTTTCTTCCTTCTCATACGGCCCTCCCCAGAGAATTCCTATCCCTGCCTTCTCTTCTCCTTGTATTCCGTTGGTGTCAATCCCACATTTTTCTTAAACGAACGACTGAAATAATTGGGATCTGCATATCCTACCTGGGAACAGATCTCCTTCATGGAATAATTCGAGGTCGCCAGCAGCTCCCTGGCTCTTTCCATCCGGATTTTTGTAAGATATTCGATGAAGCCCTCCCCTGTATCCTCCTTAAAGATCTTGCTGAAATAGTAGGGGCTGATGCCGACCCGTCTGGATACATCATCCAGGGAAATATCCCTGTGATAATTTTGATTGATATAGGCCTTGGCCTGGTCCATAAGACTCACCGACTTCTCGCTGCTCTTGTGGAGGATCTTCTGACAGGCGCCTCGGATCTTATCTACAAACCACCTGCCCAGTTCCTGCCTATCCTCTGTATGCATCACCCGAGGCAGGTAATCCTGCCGATCCGTGAAAATATAGGTCATCCCTCCCTGAAGATAGGCTCGATGCTCCGCATAAAGGACGAATTCCAGAACCTTCAGCCGAATGCTCATAAGCTCTTGGGGATAATTCTCCAGCATCCACCGGTAGAATTGACCTGCCAGGTTCACTGCCATGTCCATCTCCCCCTTGTCCACTGCGGCAAATAGCTGTCTCTCCAGCTCTACGGGATAGTTCTCCTCATATCGGCAGCTCACGGGCAAATCGTCTGCATGAGCCACGCTTCCGGTGGTTTGTACCAGAGATTCCAGCCCCTCCTGGTAAGAGAGGGGGAGCTCCCGCATCACTCGGACGGATCCCATGCCAATCCGAAAGAGACAGTCCGTCCTTCTGCGAAGTTCCCGCACCAGCTTCCGGGAATTCTCAATCAAACGGATCCGCTCATTGTAGTCCACGGAGGGTCCGTCACAGGGAACCAGGACTGCGATCTTATTGCCCATCACAGCTCCCACGATGCAGCCGGGAAAGCCTTCCTTCAGGACCATGCGGATGGTGGGAATATGCTGCTGAACCCGCACACTGCTTCCCACCGCATTGGTCATATGGTTTCCCTCCTGGGTATCCCCGCATACCACTGCGGCCATGTAGGCATAATTCTGTTGAATCCCCAGCAGGGTCTTGTAATTATTGACATCCTCCTCAAAATATTCCTGGAACAGAAGATCGTAGATCAGACCATTTTCGATCACCGGCACCACCGTCTCCAGCTTTTCCTTCGTCAGCAGATCCTGGCTGCGCCGTTCCCGATCCTGATCCACCCTATCCATAGCCTGGCGAAGAGCCCTTACGATCCGGGTTCTCTCCATGGGCTTGGTAATATATTCCATCACCCCCAGCTTAATGGCTTCCTGGGCATAATCAAACTTGTCAAAAGCGGACACCACAATAAAAATCACATTTTTATTCTGGTGGCGAATCTCCTTCATGGCTTCAATCCCATTGATCCCCGGCATTTGGATATCCATGATAGCGATATCCGGCCGGAAGCTCTCCGCCAATTCAATCACGCTTCGGCCGGTTTTGGCGAATTCTATCTGGCATTTGCTGCCAAATTCCTTCTCGATGATAAAGCGCAGAGAATCAATCACGATCCCCTCATCATCTGCCAGCATAATCTTATACATAAGCGCCTCCCCTCACTCCCTTTTCTTTTTGTCCGTCAGATACAGAAATACCTCTGTTCCCTTTCCCTTCCCATCACTGGATATCCCCATCACGTCCTTATTACCGGTGAAGAGGCGCAGACGGGAAATGATATTATCCATGGCAATCCCGTTGGAATCTCCCTTAGCCGGATCCCTCTGATACTGGCCGCTTAAAATCTTGTCGATGGTTTCCTGCTTCATGCCCTTGCCGTTGTCCCGAATGCTGATGCATATACCATCTTCCACTGCATAAAGGGACAGAATAATCTTGCCCCGGTCTCCCATCTCCCGTATGCCGTGATTTACGCTATTTTCCACGATGGGCTGGAGGATCATGCCAGGCATGGGGGTATGCAGCAGGGATTCGTCAATCCTTTTCTCATAATGTATGTCGCCGGAAAAACGAACATTAAGGATGTAAATATAGGAATCGATCAGCTCCACCTCATCCCCAATGGTCACGGATTCCTCCCCCTTCTTCATATTATAGCGATAAAATTGGGCCACCTTCTGAACATACTCGTAGGTATGGTCTGCCCCCTCCATCATGGCCAGCTGGGCCCCTGCATTCAGGGTGTTGAAAAGAAAATGGGGATTGATCTGGGCCTGAAGATACTTGAAGCGGGCATCCTTCAGATGCGCCTCCATCAAGAGCTCCCGCTCCTTCATGGCCCGCTCCGCCTCCATCCGCTCCTTCAGCTGCCGGATATAAAGGCGGATACTCAGGATCATCTGATTGAAGGCCCCCGTTACAATGCCAATCTCATCCCCGGACTCCACCGGAATCTGGTCAATCTCAAAATTTCCCCTGGCTACCTCATTGGCGGAACCAGCCAGGCGCTTGAGAGGACCTATCAGATTGCCCACAAAGCGGACGATGATACTGGCATTGACTCCCACCAGAAGGAAAATGACGACGAGGGAAGCCGTCTGGAAGAGATGAAAATCCCTGAGCAGCTGGCTATATTGCTGGGAATTGGTCTTGAACTTATCCATGTTCAGCTTGGTAATATAGTAATTGATGTACCGGTAAAGCTGGCTGGCTTTCTCATAATATTGACGATATTTCTCCACATTGCGGCCTCGCTTGGCCTCAACGGTTTCCCCTACCTGGTCCAGGTAGCTTTCGGACATATATCGGATGGACCGCTCCATGCGGTCCAGAGAAAGTCCGGTAACCTCCGTATGCAAATCTTCTATGAGATTCCGATATTCCTGCTCCTTGCGGTAATAATCCTCCAATGCATCCGTGGTTTTGACCTTGAGGTAGTCCGTCATACTATCCTGCACCCCTCCCAGGGCCTCCGTCAGCGCATTGAGGCTCAGATTGTCCTGGTAAGCCCGCTCCAGCCGGTTGGACATTCTGTTAATCCCCACCAGGAGAACCAGATCTACCAGGATCACCAGCAGGGAAACCAGGATATAGATGCTGCTGATCTTGACCTGCAGAGAAATACTGCGCTTATCCCTTTTCTTCATCGGCATTTCCCTCCAGGTATTCCGCTACGTTGGTCTTATCGATCATAGTGATATCGGCTGTAAAGTATTGGCTGGTATATCCCAGCTCATGATACTCCTCCAAAGCATCCATGCAATACTGCCCCATTTGCCGGGCATCTATCGACACGGTAGCGCTGATCACCTCCCGCTCAATCCCCCTTAGAATGGTCTCTGAATCATAATAGCCAAGAATGCTGACCTGACCCACCCGGTTATAATCCACCACTGCCTGATATACACAGGTCGTTGCCAATTCATTCAGGCAAATGATAATGTCCGGGAGTTCCTTTCCCCAGAAAATATCCCGAATCGATTCCTCTACGGAAAAATCATTGGTATCATCCACTGCCAAAAGCCTCACCTCAACCCCGGCATTCCCCGACCAGCCCTCTGCTATGGCCTCCTGGATTCCTGCATAGAGGATATTCTGATCCAGACTCTGGGCATAGGAATTCACCAGCACCGCAATCATCGAATCTCCCTCTCCCGCCTTCTCTTCGACGATCTGCAAGGCCTTTCGCCCATACTCCTTGCCCAGATTGTAGCTTCCGATCCCCACAAAACTGCACCTTGCACTGGCCGTATTGTCTGTATAGAGGGTCACCACCGGAATGCCCGCCTCCGCCGCCTGATCGATCCGGTCGGTGACAGACTCGTCTTCATCGGCATTGATGATAATGCCATCCACCGAGGAGGCGATGGCAATCTCCATCTGATCCTCCACGGAATACTCCTCCTGGTCCTCCCCCAGCCAATCCACATAAACATGATCCTCCAGGGCCGTGTCCAGGGCTCCCTCGTAGACAGACTTCCACAGGGAAGAGGTATCCTCGGTAATCATGACATAATATCGGTCATAAACCTCCTGCTCCTCCTGCTCATCCGATGCCGCAGGCAAAAAATGCATCAGTGTAAGGGCGACCGCCAAAGTAATGATGCCACTCAAGGCCAGCAGGAAACCGGTTCTTCCATGGCTCCCTGGTTCTTTCTTTCGCCTGATCTTCTTGACAATCAAGGGTTTTTTCTTCTTCCGCACCTGGCTCATCCCACTATCCCCCTTAAATATTGCAAATTCAGGTCTGGGTGTCTCAGCGTCTCCCCCCATTATATCACATCTTTGGTTTCATTTCACAAGACACGCAAAAAAAGCCCCTGAATTCAAGGGCTTTTTTACATGCCGCAGACCGGAATCGAACCGGTACGGGTATCACTACCCACGGGATTTTAAGTCCCGGGCGTCTGCCAGTTCCGCCACTGCGGCCAAATGGATGGTGGTGGATTCGAACCACCGAAGGCATCGCCAGCAGATTTACAGTCTGTCCCCTTTGGCCACTCGGGAAACCATCCA
>CAVJHW010000066.1:0-13639 GCA_963649395.1 Coriobacteriaceae bacterium
TGCTAAAGCCCTGCTCTATTTGTCGTCCCTTAAATCGGCTGTGAATGGTAACAAATATTCTTTACTCAATTTGTCAATGGCCTCCGTAGCTGCCTCATAAGCTCCGGCAAAGGCACTGCCCTCTCCTCCCTGGGTAAAGCCGGGAATGATATAGTGGGTACCGGTGGCTTCAATAAACTTGCGCAGACCCTCCTCAATCTTCTCTGCCGACCAGTCTGCGGTGTCGTATTTGCCATTATCCAGCCCGCAGTGGAAGGAGATCTGACCGCCGTATTGTTTCACCAGCTTGGGGATATCATTTTCCTGCACCGGGCCCTGCCAGATATCGATGCCCATCTCAATCATCATAGGAACCAGGGTAACTCCGTAGGAATCGCTGTGGTGCACCACCAGCTTGACTCCATTTTCCTTCCAGGTTCCGTAGATCTTCTTGTAAGCCGGAACAATGAATTCTGCAAACATCTCCGGAGACAAAAAGGTAGAACGCTGGCTGCCCCAGTCATCATGATGGAAGAGGGCTTCCGGATGCATATGCTTGCAGACCTCGATGGCATTCTGACATTCGTATTCCGTGAAATAGTCGATCAATTCATGCATCAGCTCCGGCTCCTCATAGAAGTTGCACATGGTATCCTCCATACCCATGAAATAATGGAGTTTCTCGAAGATACCTGGCAATACCATAGCAGTAACCAGCTCATTTTCCCGGTCAATGGCATCTGCCATGGCCACGAAGGGGGCCCAGGCCTCCTCCGGATAGGAGGTGGGAGGCATCTTCACGATCTCCTTCCAGTCGCTGATATCCTTCAAAAGCTTCTCCTCCCCCTCACATTCCGGGAAGGGGCCGGGGGTTCCTTCCACCCACCGCATGGTAACACCAAAGCCTGTTTTCTTGGTTCCCCCGGGCTGCAGATCCCCCTCCCCCATCAGGCCTAAGAAAATGGGATCCGGAACCATCTTCAGGTAACTGAACTGGTTGACAAAGCGATCCGGCTTGCCGTCCTTTTTAATCGTTTCATATAAATTCTCTTTCGTGGAAAGCATAATCTCATTCTCCTTTACATGGGTATTTATTTCTTATCCGCGGCATCTCCGGAGAAGGAACCGCAGGTCTTCATGAGGACAAAGCAGAGCAGGGAGGCCACCAGCATGCAGATGGCTGCAAGCAGGAAATAGTTCAGATAAGAGCCGCCCCCCAGGGGAACAATGATATAGGTAGGGATAACTACGCAGCCAATGAGCTCCAGGGTTACGATAAAGCCTCCGGCGGTACCGGCATAGCGGGGACCGATCTCCTTGAGCATAACCGGTATCATCATCATGACAGCGATGATGCCGCTGCGGAAGGCACCGTTGAAGAAGCCGCAGAGATAGATGCCCCAGGCCGGAAGGGTTACCATGCCCACGCAAGTGGCTGCCGTCACAATTCCCATGATAAGAACCATGACAGGGGTCTTCCGCGGATTCTTGGTCACGTAAATCGGAAGGAAAATAGAGCCGATGATGGAACCGATCATCAAAACCGTATTAAAGGTACCGGCATAGCTCTCCGTATATCCCTTCAGGGCAACCACGGCAGATACATGGAAGCTGGACATGATCATGGCGCCTCCCAGCATCAGCATCAAGGTGATACCGGCAAGCCAGATATTCCTGCTCTTTACGCAGACCAGAAGGGATTCCTTCACCTGAGAGGAGGAGGCAGAATCGCCCTCCACCTTATTTTCACTAAAGAGCCCTTCTCTTGCCAGAAGGAGCCAAAGTACAAAGATAAGGATGCCAATGACAGCCGGGATCCAGAAGGCAATCTTCAGGCTGGGAAGGGCAGCGGTGGTGGCATAAGCTACCGCCATAGAAGCGGTGGAGGCAGCCATCATGATTCCGATGACCTTGCTGACCTTCTCCATGGGATAGAGGGAAGACACAATCTTGGCCAGATTGGAATTCAGGATCATACAGCCAAATCCGGAGAGGATCATGGCCACCAGCATACCCTGGTAATCCGTGGCAAAGGTACGGAAGGTCAGCCCCCCCGCGGCAATGGCCAAACAAATGCCCACCATGCGGGAGATGCCGAAACGATCCACCAGGAGCCCGATAATGATACTGAGGAAAATAGAGGGCAGCATGGGTCCTGTCATCAGACTGGAGAATTGCGTATCCGTCAGATGAAAGGCCTCAAAGATACTGCCCGGGATGGCAGCCAGCTGATAATTAGCATAGTTGCCAATGAATTGTGCACAGAAAATCAATGCAGCTACAAGGAAAACCAATTTTTTCTTGCTTTTCATCACTTAACCTCCGTTCGTGTTTTCATAGCTGCATTATATGAATTTTGGGAGGTTTTTCGAAAGGCGCAAAGTGTGACTTTTTGACCAGGTCAAGAATACAGTTTGTCACCTTCTCTTGTGGGAAGGTCAGGTCTTTTTCTGATATTCCAGGATCTGCAGGGAGATATTGACGTAGAGCCGTTCCTTCTCCTTCCTAGTATTAATCCCGGTCAGGCTCTGGATCTTGTCCAATCGCTTCATAAGAGAAGACCGGTGAATGAAGAGACTTTCGGAAGCCCGGGAGGCATTGCAATCGCTCTTGAGGTAGCATTCCAGAGTTCGAAAGAGATCTGTGCCCTTTTCCTGGTCGTATTTCTGCAAGGCATAGAGCCCCGGATGTACGATATGAGAGGTCGGATACTCCCCCAGCATCCGCTCGATCAAATATTCCATAATATAGGTATGGAATTCATAATGCCAGAAATGGGGATCATTCCTGGAGCCCAGCCGCAGAGCCTCCAGGGCCTGCTGACGGTAGAGGGGCAGGTTTTGATAATCGGTAAAGACATCACTGATACCGGCCTTGGCGATATTTTCTCTCAGGAAGACAGACAGACGCTCTGTGGCAAGATTGTTCCTGGGCTCCCGATCCAGGTTGCGGACACACAGAAGGGTTCGTCCTTCCGCCACCACACAGCACTCCGGAAAGAGCTCCCGCACCTGGGTGACCAGAAAGCGCACCCCCTCCTCCAGGGGATAAGCGACATCAAAAGACAGAACGATAATAGAATATCTGGCATTTCTCTTCCAGCCATAGCGCTCTAGGATCTCCGCATCCGTCTCGTCGGAGCCCTGTAGGAGAAGCTCGATCTGCCTTTGCAGCTCCGGATTCTGAGTCTGAGGCAGATGGACCCGCTGATTAGCAAAAATACTGTTGATGGTGACCGCAACCCGATTGAACAGCTTCTCCTGGGTGGCGGCATGCTGGACATCCTCTATACTGCCCAGGAGTCTGGCATAGAACTGGCCGCCAATGATGATATTAAAGCAAAGCAGATCCTTATTTTCCGACTTAAGGGTCAGGTGAAAGACCTGGGTACGCCGGGTACACTGGCGGAAGTCCTCCTGCCAGAAGAATTCGTCCATTTCCTCCGGATCCAAACAATCCGTAGGGAATCGAGTCCGATAGGTATCCCCCTTGGCCAGAAAATGAAAGCGGTTGTCCGCGATAGCCAAAGGCATGCGCAGGATTTTCTCCGACTGATCCAGAAGGGTTCCCAGATCCACCTCATCGGAATATTGCAGCATCAGCTCCCAGGTGTCATAATCCCGGAAAAGCTGGCTTAAAATACTATGGATATGGGGAAAGGAGTATTCTTCCCTCAGATAACAGGCATTTTTCACCAGGTGGCGGGTATGGGAGGTGCAGCCCCAGATGCAAAAGAGGGCATCCTGATACTTCTCCACTTCCCCCTGTTGCTCGGCAGGAACCAGGTAAAGGCGCTCCTCCTCCACGGACATCCCCGCTTCCCAAAGGGAAAATCCCTGGATATTACCATTCCTGCGGAATTGAAACATGGCATTGACAATGCCATAATAAGGCAATTGATATTGAAGATAGGTTAATCGCAAGCTTTCCTCTCCCCCTTCAAGTGCTCGCCCCCGCCTCCGGCCTGAGGCATTTTTGACAACAAAAAAAGCAGATAGCGGGAATCGAACCCGTCTCTCCAGCTTGGGAAGCTAGCGTTCTACCGATGAACTATATCTGCATGGACAATATTATAAGCGAAGTCCAGGCAAAAATCAAGCATGAATTTCTCCAATTTCCCCAAACCTGTTACTCGGAGCGTGGGAAACACGATCTGATTCTCTCTAGGCAAGAGCAAGGCGGCTATCTTTCGATAGCCGCCTCGCAATCATTTTGTTATTCTCCATCCAAAGTTGGTTTTGGTGTCAAAACATCCAAACCTTCGGTTACACGAATCGTTCCGTGCCACCCCCTAACCACTATCCACTGATCACTATCCCCTAACCACTGCCCCCTGCCCACTGCCCCCTAACCACTGCCCACTAACCACTGCCCCCTGCCCCCTGCCCTCCAGCTTCTACGCACTATGTCCCGTATAGAGCTGATAGTACCTGCCTTTTTCCTCGATGAGCTGGCTATGGGTGCCCCGCTCTATGATTCTTCCCTGCTCCAGCACCATGATACAATCCGCATTGCGCACCGTGGAGAGGCGGTGGGCGATGACGAAGGTGGTTCTCCCCTTCATCAGCTTGTCCATGCCATCCTGGACGATACGTTCGGTTCTGGTATCGATGGAGGAGGTGGCCTCATCCAGGATCAGGACCGGAGGATCCGCAATAGCCGCCCGGGCAATGGCCAAAAGTTGGCGCTGTCCCTGGCTGAGGCTGCTGCCGTTGCCGGACAGGACTGTGTCATATCCCTGGGGCAGACGCTTGATAAAGGTGTCCGCATTGGCCAGGCGGGCTGCCGCCTCCACTTCCTGGTCGGTGGCATCCAATTTGCCGAAACGGATATTTTCCCGGACCGTTCCTGTGAAAAGGCAGGTATCCTGCAGCACCATACCCAGAGACCTCCTCAGATCCCCCTTGCGGATATGGCTCATATCAATCCCGTCTATGAGGATCTGCCCCTCCTGGATATCATAGAAGCGATTCAAGAGGTTGGTGATGGTAGTCTTTCCGGCTCCGGTGGATCCCACAAAGGCAATCTTCTGGCCGGGCTTGGCGAAGAGGCTAACGTCATGCAGGACGATCTTCTCCGGCACATAACCAAAGCTGACGTCCTCCATCCTCACATCCCCCTTCAATTCCCGGTAGGACACAAGGCCCGCCTGCCCCGGCGCTTCCGAAACGCTGCCTGTCTCGCTGTCAATTGCTGCAGCCTTCCTTGTCTTGCCGACCGCTGCTGCCTTATCAGGCGCTGCGGCAGCCTCTGTCTTGCCGTCTGCAGCTCTCTTCTCCGTCCCCTGAACGTACTTCCAGGCCCAAAGTCCGGTTCTCTCCTGACTTTCCTTCAGAACTCCCTCTTCATGGACCGCGTTCACCAGGCTGACATATCCCTGATCCTCCTCGATCGGCTCATCCATCAATCGGAAGATGCGATCCGCTCCCGCCAATGCCATGATCACGGAGTTGAGCTGCATGCTGACCTGGTTAATGGGCATATTGAAGCTCTTATTGAAGGCCAAAAAGCTGGCCAGCCCCCCCAGGGTTAAGCCGCTTACCCCGTTGATAGCCAGGATGCCTCCTACAATGGCGCAGATGACATAAGAAATATTGCCCAGCTGGGCGGTGGTAGGCATCAGGATATTGGCAAAGCGGTTGGCCTTGTCCACACTCTCAAAGAGCTGATCATTCAGCTTCTTAAAATCCCGAATGGTCTCCTCCTCATGGCAGAAGACCTTGACCACCTTCTCTCCGGCCATGATCTCCTCTACGTAGCCGTTGAGCTGGCCGATCTCCTTCTGCTGAGCGATAAAATAGGTCCCGCTCAAGCCCGCCAGCTTGCGGGTAGCCGCCAGCATAAGACCCACCATTCCCAGGGTGACCAGGGTCAGGGGAATATCCAGCAGGATCATACTGAAGAGGACACTGACGATGGTGAAAGCACTGTTGATCAGCTGGGGAATGCTCTGACTGAGCATCTGCCGCAGGGTATCGATGTCATTGGTATAGATGGACATAATATCCCCATGGGCATGGGTATCAAAATAGCGGATGGGAAGCTTCTCCATATGGGAAAATAAGGTATCCCGCAGCTCCCGCAGGGTTCCCTGGGTGACATAGACCATGATACGGGTATAGGTAAAAGTAGCCCCGATACCAATCAGGTAAAAACCAGCCACCCGGCCGATGGCCGCCGCCAGGGGCAGGAAATCCGGCTCTGCCTGGGTCAGCATAGGCACAATATAGGAATCAATCAGGGTTTTCATGAACAAGGTGCCCTGGACATTGGCCAAAACGCCAATGATGATACAGGCAAAGACGATCAGACATTGCACCAGGTATTTCCTGGCCACAAACTTCATCAGTCTCAGCAAAATCTTACCGGGATTCTCTACAGAAGACTTCATGCCTCTGCTGCCCGGACCGCCTCTCATAGGACCCGGCATCTTCATTCACCCCCATTTTCATCGAAATCCCCACCGCCCTGAGTCTGAGATTCATAAACTTCCCGATAGATCTCGCTGGTTTTCAACAGATTCTCATGGGTATCAAAGGCACTGACCCGACCATCGTCCATGACAATGATCCGATCCGCCTGCTGGACACTGGAAATCCTTTGGGCAATGACCAGCTTGGTGGTGGCCGGGATCTCCTCCCGCAAGGCCTTGCGGATCCTGGCATCTGTGGCCGTATCCACGGCGCTGGTGGAATCATCTAGGATCAAAATAGCTGGTTTCTTCAAGAGAGCCCGGGCGATACAAAGGCGCTGCTTCTGACCCCCGGATACATTGCTGCCTCCCTGAGTGATATAGGTATCATACCCCTGGGGCATCTTCTCTACAAATTCATCCGCGCAGGCCAGACGGCAGACCCTTTGACAGTCCTCCAGACTGGCATCCTTGTCCCCCCAGCGAAGGTTGTCCAGCACCGTGCCGGAGAAGAGGACATTCTTCTGAAGAACCACGGCTACCTTACTGCGCAGGACCTCCAGATCGTAGTCCCGCACATCCCGGCCTCCTACCAGAACCTGTCCGGAATCTGCGTCATAGAGTCGACTCAGCATGTTGATGAGACTGGTCTTGGCGCTGCCGGTGCCCCCGATGATCCCGACCACCTCCCCCGGCCGAATGGACAGGTTGATATCCTGCAGCACCGGCTTCTCGCTGGACTTGTGATAGCTGAAATTGACATGCCGAAACTCAATGCTTCCATCCGCCACCTGACAGCAGGGATCCTCTGGATTATGAAGGTCACTCTTCTCCTGGAGAATCTCGCAGATACGCTCGGCACTGGCCTGACTCATGGTTACCATGACAAAGACCATGGACAGCATCATCAGACTCATCAAAATATTCATACAATAGGTTAAAAGGCTCATCAGCTGACCTGTGGTCAGGCTGTCCGACAGGATCATTTTAGCCCCCATCCAGCTGATAAGAAGGATACAGGTATAGACCGTGAACTGCATCAGAGGGGCATTGCAGGTAACAATTTTCTCCGCCTTGGTGAAGATCTTGTAAATATTGTTGCTGGCCTTGCGGAACTTGCCCGTCTCATGGTCTTCCCTCACATAGGCCTTCACCACTCGGATTCCCTTGACATTTTCCTGAATACTCTCATTCAGGTCATCGTACCTGGGAAAGGCCTGCATGAAATACCGGGTCGCCCGGGAGATAATCCAGGCCAGGAAGGCCGCCAGGATCACCACCGCCACCAGATAGACGGAGGCCAGCCGGGCATTGACGGAAAAGGCCATGCACATGGCACAGATGAGGCTGGCAGGGGCTCGGGTGAACATCCGCAGCAGCATTTGAAAGGCCTGCTGCAGGTTGGTCACATCCGTAGTCAGCCGAGTCACCAGACTGGGGGCAGAGAACTTGTCAATGTTGGCGAAGGAGAAGGTTTGAATATTGTTGAACATGGCCTCCCGCAGATTGCGGGCAAAGCCCGCCGAAGCTCTGGCTCCGAACTTACCGCCCAGGACACCGGTCAGCAATCCCAAAGCGGCCAGAACCACCATGATCATTCCCACCTGATAGATGTGGTTCATTTCCCCCTTCTCCACCCCATCGTCGATGATGGAAGCCATCAGAAGAGGGATCAGCATCTCCAGCACCACCTCCGCAATCATGCAGAGAGGGGTCAGAATCGCCTCCTTCTTGTATTGCCCCACATATTTTGATAATGTCTTAATCATAATTTTCTCTTTCCAGAAGCACTTACTGCGCCATCCAGACTTACAACCCATTTCCCTTTATGACTGGAGCCTTCGCGGGTAAGCATCCCTTGTTTCTGCATCTTTCGCATATGATATTTTACCGTGTTTTGATTCATTGCAAGTTGAATTGCGATCCTTTTTTGGGAAATAGCGGGATCCACGCTGATCAGCTGCAAAATTGCCCTGTCCACCCCATCGACAATAAATTCAAGGGCAGATTGGGTGGTTTGGGTGGTAGTTTGGGTGGTAGTTTGGGTGGTTTGGGTGGTAGTTTGGGTGGATTGGGTGGATTGGGTGGTTTGAGCATCGTCATCTTCTACCAGACTTTCCCCTAAGGGAACAATGATCCGAAACACATCCCCTTCAATAAATTCCGGATTCTTCCCCGAATAGAATCTACTGTACTTGAACAAATTTCTCACGCCAGAGCCCAGCTTATCCGCATATCCAATGTTACGAAAGAAGTCTGCAATGATCGGATTTTTAGGATTGGGTATGGCATTATCCGGTGTCAGAATTGCAGCCTGTGCTGCGCGATTTGCATTTTCCACATATATCCTGTCACCTTCAATCACAAATTTTGCCTGATAGGAGCTGGTATATTCGCGATGAATCAGGGTATTGGCGATCATTTCCCGGGTTATGATATTCCGCAAGCTCTTTCTCTGGTCTCCTTCTAGGTAAAACCTGTCCGGCAGATGCTTCCGTCCAAAATCCATCAACTGTTCGTAGCTCTCAATCAGATTCGTTTTGATAATCTCACGGTCATCATATCGGTCTACATCAATCCGGCGCAGGAGCGCATCCGTCACATAAGCCGGTGCCACATCTGCAATTACATCATCTTTTCCCAATAGCATAACAGCAGCAAGATTGTAACCAGATTCCCCTGTCACACGATCCATTCCATGCAGCCGCGTACTTCTGAGGAGTTCCTCATCCGACATATTGTTCCAAGGGTGAATCTGCGTACTGTTGTTTGCAGCCATTGTCCGAAGCCGGGGCAACAGATCCAAACGCAGATCTTCCTTTCGAACATAGGGAAAAATCTTCCTCTCTGTGAAAATTGCCTGCTTACGAATATACATCTGTGCAATCTGTGCTGTAGCCGTTACCTTGACGTCCGCATCGTTCACGCGGTCATAAATAACTTTCTTAAAGCTGTGAACCTCAGCGCTTGGAAGTATAGGAACATGAATAATCGTTTTTCCCTCATAGGTGAGAATTTCTGGCATGAGGTATACGGTTGGCGAAAACATAGCGGGGTTGCTGGTGCAGCTGATAAAGTTTTTCACCATATCCGGTGCAGCTTTCTCGGGAATCCCACTAACTGTGCCGTCGTTCAACACACCCATAAACAAATCACCACCGAAGCGATTCAAAAAAGCGCAAACCGACTCATACACATCATTTTCAATGCCACTTCCACACCTCTTAAATTCGACAGCAATGGTCTCTCCTATCTCCAACATGGATTTTATTGTCTGTTCCTCCATACGCATCCCATCCTTGACCTAGATTCCCACTACATCATTTCAGCCTTCAGCACCCCCAATGCTCCAAACCACAATATTCCTTTTACACCAGATAGAGGCTAAAATAAGCCACTACCCCGTCCCCGCACCAATAGGGAAGGCCTGCGTCATTGGCCATCTGCTCCGCCTTCATGCAATAGGCAGAGATGCAGGAAAAGCACTCCTGGGGGAAGGGACAGGGCTCTCCCTTGATCTGCCCACAGACCATGCAGGCTCCACATTGACCTGCCAGCATAGGCAGCCCCTCCAGACCGGCCTGGCGCAAGCGATAGATCAGCTCCCGGCTTCGCCGGTTGTGGGAAGCCTTGGCCGCCACCACCCCCTCCATATTGTCCCAGCTGCCAACATCCGTAATGGTCTGGAAAATATAAGCCCACCGGTACTTCTCCGTCCGCTTTCTCATCTCCTCCGGCGTCCCGCAGGCAGGGGGGCAGGAATAATTATTTCCGTAATTCCCGCAAACATTCTCCTCGCAAAACCTTCGCAAACTGGGATCAAATACCAACTGTTCTCTGGGAATCACTGCCGCATGGGTGAATCCTGCCTCCTCGGCCCATAATAAAACTTCCTTATGCTCCATCCGAATCCTCCTTTCGCCCCACTAATATAGGTTAAATGATATCATCCTTTCGTCTCACCGTAAAGATACAACTCGCTCCTATAGAGCCTTTTCTCTCTTTCGCAAACAAGGGCTTCCGGATCAGAAAGAGCGCAAAACAAAAATCCCGCCCCCAGGCGAGATTTAAGTCCAAATATATATGGTTACCGTGTCAAAAGCCTGACCCCTCCTACAGGTCTGCTATCTTCTTCGCTGCCTCCTGAATACCCTGGAGCATGAAGTTGGCATCGCAGCTGACCCAGGTCAGGTTCATGCCCTGACTCAGGCAGTGCAGGGCATCCGCCACATCGAAGCAATAGCTTCCGTAGGAAATACCATGCTGCTTGCACAGGTCGGCTGTTTTGGCCAGGACATCGGCCGCATTCTTCTCATCCAGGGCTCTTACGGCATCCGCCCGGAATTCGGAGGGCTGACTGGTGCTGATGGACAGGTCGCAGGGGCCGATGACACAGGCCGATATCTGATCTCCATAGCGTTCCAGGATCTCCGGCAGCCTGTCACTTCCCTGGCGGGATTCAATCTGAATCCACAGCATCCGGCGCTTGTTGAATTCCTCGATGCTTTCCCCCTTCCTCATCAGGAACTTGCCGCCATAACCCTTTCTTCCCAGAGGAGGCATCCGCAGGCCCTCCATCACCGCCTCCACCTGTTCCGGAGTCTCCACCCGGGGAACCAGGACTCCGTCTGCCCCGCAATCAATGGCACGGGCGGCCAGGTGGTAGACTGCATCCGGGATTCGCACCACCGTAGGGATATCCAGCATCCGGCACAGGGTGAAATAATCCGAATAGTATTCGATATCATGGGGGCCATGCTCACAGTCAAAGAGGATGTAATCCACCCCCTTGGGCATATATTCGGCGATGGTATAGACATCGGGAATATAGGCGCTATAGCCAAAGATACGTTCCCTCTTATACAGTTTGTCCAGCAGTCGTTCCAGATTGTCCATTCTTATACCTCTTTCTTATATTTGTTCTGTAATACCTGTTCTCGAAATGCACTGGGGGTCATGCCGGTGCTTTTTTTAAAGGAACTGCTAAAATATTGGGAGGAATTGAATCCCACCAAAAAGGCCACCTCACAGCTCCTGATATCGGTTCTTGCCAAAAATTTCTTGGCATTCTCTATGCGAACCCGGTTGAGGAGGTTGACATAAGAAGTTTTCTTGTACTTTTTCATGCAATTTCCCAGATAGCTGGCGCTTAGGCAAACCTCTCTTGCCACATCCTCCAGACTCAATTCCGGATTGGCATAGTTCTCGCATATGTATTCCACTGCCTGATTGACTCTTTTCTCCATGCTGGAAGTATTATGGGCTTCCAGATACCGACCCAATTCAGAGAAATAGGCCTGGGCCTGCTCCGCCAAGGCGGCCGGATCAGAAGCCTTGGCCAAGGCAGCCAATATGTTGTCGCAATCCTTCCGGAAACTGGCATACGCCTGGGTGTCCTCTGTCATCTCCCAGGAAAAGCGCAGCAGCTCCACCACGCAGAAGACATCTGCCGTGGAGGGCTTTTTCTTTGTTTTCTGCATCTGACACAAGGTTTTGCCAATCAGATCCTGTATGGCTGCGACATCCCTTTGCTCCACAGCTCTTTGCAAGCTTTTTTTCACAGCAGAGAGTTCAATTTCCTCTTCCTTCCTCCAATATTCCGCCATTTCCTCCAGATTCTTCTTCCGAATGAACTGAAGGCTGTTGTCAATGGCCTTTTGCTGTCTTCGGTCCTCCTCCACTGCCTCGGCCGCCTTGCAGACTGCCTCCAGAACCTCCTGATTGGTAAAGGGCTTGGTCAGATAGGAGAAGATCTGCAATTGAACCGCCCTTTGGGCATAGGAGAATTCCCGGTAGGCCGTCAGCATGATAATCTTAATCTCCGGATATCGCTGCCTGACCAGGTCGGCGAACTCCAGCCCATCCAGGAAGGGCATATTAATATCAGCCAATACAATATCCGGTCCTTCCTCCTCTACATATCTAAAGGCCCTTTCCCCATCGTAGGCCAGTCCGATCAGGGAGATTCCATGGTCCTCCCAGGGAATGCAATTCCCCAATCCCTGGCAGATAATCTCATCGTCATCTACAATTAAAAGCTTGTACACTCTTTTCCATCCTTTTTTTCACCGGAAGAATCATCTCTACTCTCGTGAACTCGCCCAGCTCGCTCTCCAGGCTCAATCCGTAGGATTCTCCATATCTCATGCGGATTCTTTGATGTACGTTGACGATACCAATATGGTCTGCATCATTCTTTTTTGCCGAAAGCTGCAGCTTCCTCCGGATCTTCTCCAGGGTCTCCTTCCCCATACCTGCCCCATTATCCCAAACCACCAGGTGGATTTGATTCTCCTCCTGATAGCCCAGAACCTTGACGAAGCCCTTCTCCCGCTTTTGTTTGATTCCGTGATAAATGGCATTTTCTACCAGGGGCTGTAAGGAGAAACGCACCACCTCATTCTCTGCAATCTCCTCAGAGACCTGTATGCCGTAATCATATTTGGAACGATAACGGAACTTCAAGATCTGGAGATAGTAGGTCAGATGCTCTATCTCCTCCGCCACCGTGGTATAATCATCCTCACCGCTGAGACTGGTCTTATAGAACTTGCCTATGGTATCCAGCATGACCGGACCGCTGGGATCCCCCATTTCCACCAGGAAGCGAGCCGCCTCCAGGGTATTATACAAAAAATGGGGTTTGATCTGCATCTGCAGCATTTTTTGGTAGGTTTTTCGGCTTTGGATCTGCTCCCTTTCGATATCCGCCATCAGCTCCTGGATCTCATCCATCAGCTTATTATAGGTCTCAGCCAGAACCCCCACCTCATCCCTGTATTTGGCATGAAATCGATAGGTGATCTGCCGGGTCTGGCGGTTGCTTTCCATGACCCTTATCATTTTCTGAATGGGCTTGGTCACAATCAGCACAATGTAACTAAGACAGAGAACAATCACGATGCCCGTAGTAAGTATAATGACCACAAGATACTTTGTCAACATACCCGCATTGTCGTTCATGCTGGCCTGGGACACAAGCATGGATAGCTTCCAGCGGTTGGTCTCCAATCTGCTGCTGGTAAGCACATATCCTTCCCTGCTTTCCACGGGGGACCAGCCCTCAAAGGCGGAAAAGGCCTCCTGTTCCTCCGGACGAAAAGCTTCCCAGTCTCCTTCCCTTCCGTAGATCAAATCCTTATCGTCGAACTGCAGCAGGAGACAGTCTGTGTCTCCTAGCTTCAGCAAATAGGCTCTGATGTCCTCTACTTTCAGATTCACAATCAAAAGCTCTTTGATGACCCCATA
>CAVJHW010000067.1:0-13596 GCA_963649395.1 Coriobacteriaceae bacterium
GTATCTGCAATCCGGGCTATCGCCCTACTTGCAGATACCGGCTTGCCCGTCCGATATCCACAAGCTGTGGTATGCAAGCATCCCACAGCTTGTGTCTGCCGTCCGGGGCTTTCATAGTATAATCATGGCGTCTCCGAAGCTGAAGAAGCGATATTTCTCCTCCACTGCCTCTTCATAGGCCTTCATGACCTGGTCCTTGCCTGCGAAGGCGGAGACCAGCATGATCAGGGTGGATTCCGGAAGATGGAAGTTGGTGATAAGGCCGTCCATCATCCGAAAATGATACCCGGGATAGATAAAGATGTCCGTCCATCCGCTTCCGGCTCTCAGAACCCCATCCTCGCCGGTGGCGGATTCCAAGGTTCTGCAGCTGGTGGTTCCCACCGCTATCACCCGGTGTCCCGCCTTTTTCGCCGCATTGATGCGCCGAGCCTCTTCCTCCTCCACCACGTAGAATTCAGAATGCATATGGTGGTCTGTGACCTCCTCTACTTTCACCGGTCGGAAGGTTCCCAACCCCACGTGCAGGGTGACGTGGACGATCTCCACGCCCTTGTCCTCAATCTTTTGCAAAAGCTCCGGGGTAAAGTGCAATCCCGCCGTGGGAGCCGCAGCCGACCCCTCATGCTTAGCATAGACGGTCTGGTAGCGGTTCTTATCCTTTAACTTATGGGTAATATAGGGAGGTAGAGGCATCTCCCCCAGCTGATCCAGAATTTCTTCAAAGATACCGGAATATTGGAACTGAATCAGACGGTTGCCATCCTCCACCACATCCAGAACCTTCCCCTTCAAAAGGCCCTCTCCAAAGACCAGCTCCGCCCCTGGTCGACATTTCTTGCCAGGCTTCACCAGGGTTTCCCAGATATCATTTTCCCGTCGCTTCAGGAGGAGGATCTCCACCAGGCCATTGGTCTGCGCCCTGTGACCATAGAGACGAGCGGGGATAACCTTGGTATCATTGATCACCAGACAGTCCCCGGGCACCAATTCCTCTATAATCTCTCGAAAATGCTTATGACGCACCTGCCCGCTGGCGCGGTCAAGACAGAGGAGGCGGGATGCGCTTCGGTCCTCCAAAGGATCCTGGGCGATCAATTCCTGGGGTAGGTCATAGTAAAAATCACTTGTTTTCATAAAATACTTCCTTTTATTGCAGATCCGGCAGCTGTTCCGGCAACCGCTTTTTCTGCTGCCGCTTGCTCTGCTGCCGCAGTTTCTTCCGCTGACCGCTCCGCCGCGGCATAATAGTTCACACATTCTGAGGCATCATAATAAATCTTGTCTGATTGGATCAGATGGGGTTTTCCCTCTTTTACATCCACAATACTGACTGCACAGTTCATGGCGACACCGCCGTGCCAGAAATCCTTGGGATCCTCATAGACAGAATTCAGCAATCCCCGCAGGGCACAACCGTGGGTGGAGATCAGGAGGGTCTTGTCTTCGTATTCCCTGGTATGGATGACCTCCCGGAGGAATTCCCCGGTTCTCCTGCAGACATCCCCTATGGTCTCTCCCCCCGGCGGTGCCACATATCCAAAGGGATCGGTATGGAACTTGGCAAATCCATCCCCCGGAATCTCATAATGTTCCGGTGCGATGCACAAGCCCTCCCATTGGCCAAAGCTGATCTCCATGATTCTGGGGTCTTCCAAGATAGGAATCGACCGCTTTCCCACAATGATCCGGGCAGTATGCAAGGCCCTGATCAGGGGGCTGCTGATGCATAGGTCAAAGGGAACACAAGCCAAAGCCCGAGCCGTTTCCTCCGCCAGCCGCACCCCTTTTTCATCCAGATCCGCTCCTGCATGCCCCTGTAGTCTCCTGGCCACATTCCAAGAGGTCTCTCCATGTCTGATTACATATAAACGCATAATTCCTCCTGCCTTCCTTCATGATGGAAGCGCCTTCCGGCCGGCCGGAAGGCTTATTGGCGCAGCTCTATCCCTAAACCAGCCAATCCATTCAGAATCTTCTTCATGGCAGCTGTTACCTCCTGGTCTTCCAGGGTCTTTTCCTTGGAACGGAAGACCACAGAATAGGCCATAGACTTATAACCTTCCTGGATCTGACTTCCCTCGTAAATATCAAAGAGCTCCAGACTTTCCAGAATCTTTCCCCCTCTCTGGAGGATCATATGCTCGATCTCTGCTGCCTGCAAGGCCTTGGGAACAACCATGGACAGATCTCTGGTCACCGCCGGGAAACGGGCAATTCCCTCATATTTTCTGTCAAAGGTGGCAAATTGCAGGATAGCCGGCATATCGATGACAGCGATATAAGCCCGGGTTCCGATGCCATAGACGGCGGCCACCTCCGGATGAACCTCTCCCAGGAAACCAACCTCGGTTCCTTCATAGGAAATCAAAGCCTGACGTCCCGGGTGCAAATAGGTCTTGCCTCCCTTACCGTCATATTCCGGTCTTTTATGCATGCCAATCTGGCTGAAGAATTCCTCCACTACCCCCTTCATATCATAGAAATCACCCTTTCCGTACATGCCCAGGGTGAATTGCATCCGTTCTTCCGGAAGCTGGGTCAGGGGCAGCTGCTTAGGCAGATAAACATTGCCCAGCTCATAGAGCCGTACATCCTTATTCCGCCGATTGTAGTTGGTAGCCAAAGAAGTCAGCATCCCGTTCAGGGAGGTGGTGCGCATCACGGAGAAATCCTCTCCCAGAGGGTTCTGGATGGTGACCGTTCTGCGCAGGGGAGAATCCGCCGGTATCCGCAGCTTGTCAAATACCTTGGGGCTCTCAAAGGAGTAGCACATGCCCTGGGAGAAGCCGCAATATTCTGCCACATCCCTGGCCTTAGCCTCCACCCGCAGGTAGAAGGGCAATTTCCCCGCTGTGGCCTCTCCGCTGGGAAGAGTGGTGGGAATATTGTCATAGCCATAGAAACGGGCTACCTCCTCTGCAAGATCCGCCGTGCGATGAATATCTTGGCGGAAGGTGGGCGCCACAATTTCCTTTGTTTTCGCATCATAAGCCAGCTCCACCGATTGCAGGTAGCCCAGCATCTGATCCGCAGTCAGATCCGTCCCTAATAAAGCATTGATTTTCTCCGGCTCAAAGGCCACACGGACCGGTTCCCGTTTCCGGGGATAGACATCTACCATGCCTCCCACCACTTCTCCTGCCCCCAGCTCCTCCATCAGCTGACAAGCCCTGTTGATGGCTGCCTCCGCATTGTTGGGATCCAGCCCCTTTTCAAACTTACCGGAGGCATCGGTCCGCAGACCGATCCGTTTTGCGGAAAGACGGATATTGGTGCCGTCAAAACAGGCTGCCTCGAAGAGCAGGGTATGAACGTGATCCGTGATCATAGAATTCTCTCCTCCCATGATCCCGGCAATTCCCACTGCCTTCTCACCGTCGCAGATCATCAAAACATTCTCGTCCATCTGCCGTTCCTGACCATCCAGGGTCACGAATTTCTCGTCTGCTCCGGCTCTGCGTACGATAATCTCCCGGCCTGCGATGGTATCCAGGTCATAGGCATGCATGGGCTGTCCATACTCCTCCATGACATAGTTGGTGATATCGACCAGATTATTGATGGGACGGATTCCATTGGCAGCCAGGCACCGCTGCATCCACTTGGGAGAGGGGCCGATCTTGACATTTTTCACCACTCTGGCGCAATATCTGGGACAGAGCTCCGGATCCTTCACGGAGACGCGGATATAGTCCGAAGCTGCCTCCCCGTTGCCGGTAGGGGGTACCACCGGCGGCTGGAATTCCTTGCGGAAGGTAGCAGCCGCTTCCCGGGCAATCCCAAGGACCCCATAGCAATCCACCCGATTAGAGGTGATCTCATATTCAAAAACCGTATCGTCCAGTCCCAAAGCGGAGATGGCACTGCTTCCAACCTCTGCTTCCTGGGGAAAAATATAGATTCCGCTCTCCGGTGCCTCCGGATAGAACTCCCGGCTGGAGCCCAATTCCTCAATGGAACACATCATTCCGAAGGAATCTACCCCCCGCAGCTTACCGGCCTTAATCTTGACACCACCGGGAGTCAGATTGCCGTCATGACCTCCCGCTACCTTGCCTCCATCCAGAACCACCGGAACCTTATCTCCTACCTGGACATTGGGAGCGCCGGTAACGATCTGGATCGTCTCCCTTCCCACATTCACCTGACAGATAATAAGCTTATCCGCATCCGGATGCTTGTCAATCTTCTCTATCTGACCAATGACAATCTTGTCCAGATCCGCATCCAACTTCTCAAAACCCTCTACCTTGGTGCCGGACAGGGTCATCGCATCGGTATATTCCTGAGCCGTCACATCCAGATCCGGCACGTACATCTTAATCCATGATAATGAAGTATTCATCTTCCTATTCTTCCTCCGACCGTTCAATCTATCTTTCTCTTGTCTACGTAGCAGCCGACCAGTAGGCTAGTACAGTTATTTTGAGAACGATGTACTAGAACTGCTTTAAGAACCGATAATCATTCTCATACAGCAGACGCATATCATCTATCTCGTATTTCAGCAGGGCAATTCGCTCCAATCCTACACCAAAGGCAAAGCCCGTATACTCTTCCGGATCGATGCCGCACATCTCAAATACATGGGGATGTACCATGCCGCAACCCAGAATCTCGATCCAGCCGGAGCCCTTGCAGAAACGGCAGCCCTTGCCTCCGCACTTGAAGCAGCTCACATCCATCTCAGCACTGGGTTCCGTAAAGGGGAAATGGTGGGGCCGAAACTTGGTCTTTGTCTCCGGTCCAAAGAGCTCCCGGGCAAATTGTGCCAAGGTTCCCTTCAAATCCGCAAAGGTAATATGCTTATCTACTACGAGACCCTCTACCTGATGGAAGGAAGGCGAATGGGTCGCATCCACCTCGTCGGAACGAAAAACCCTTCCCGGGGACAGCATACGGATCGGCAGCTTGCCCTGCTCCATCACTCGAGCCTGGCAGGGGGAGGTCTGAGTCCGCAATACGATATCCTTCGTCACATAAAAGGTATCCTGCTCATCCTTAGCAGGATGGTTGGCCGGAATATTCAATTTTTCAAAATTATAGAGATCGTATTCCACCTCCGGGCCCTGAACCACCTCATAACCCATGCCAACGAAGATGCGCTCCACCTCTTCCAGGGCAATGGTATTGGGATGACGATGTCCCACCTCTGCCTTCCTGGCCGGCAAAGTGACATCAATCTCCTCTTTCTCCAGCCTCTTCTCCAGATAGGCCTTCTCCAGCTTCTGCTTTACATCCTCTAATTTTGATTCGATCGCTGCCCTGGCGTCATTTACCAGCTGTCCCACCATGGGACGATCCGCCGGATCCACATTCTTCATGCCCTTGAGCACAACTGTCAGCTGTCCCTTCTTACCCAGGATCTCAACCCTAACCTCATTCAGGGAATCCAGAGATTCTGCCGCGTTCATGCTGTCTGTCGCTTTCTTCACAATAGCGGCCAAACGTTCCCTCATACTATTCTCACTCATTTTTCCTCTCCTTTGCAATCAAACTATTCTTGCCGATATCCGCAATCCGGACTATCACCGCCACGGTATACAAAAGCTAGTTGCTCCACTCCACCACAAACGAAAGCCAGCTGCTCCGCACTGACGTGCTCCCGCAGCTGCCGCCGGTATCCACAATCCGCCCTATCGGGCTACTTGTCGATACCGGCTTGCCCGACAAATATCCGTGCTTCGGTGCATGCCCCCAAGGGGACTAGCGTTGCGTCGCTAGCATGCCCTCAGCCCGGCTGCTTGCCGGGGCTTTCTACGTAAAAAGAGCTCCGTCCCGAAGGGACGAAACTCTTAGTTTTCGCGGTACCACCCTGATTCCCGACCTATCTTTCGCCGGACTCTCATTGTATGCTATAACGTGCATCCACGTCTCTCCCTACTTTCCCAGTTCCGGAATTCCAACTGCCAACAGCTTCTTGCCCCCTTGCACCTGGGCAGAACTTGGAAGGACTTCCTGCTCCTCCTGGATATGTTCAGGAAAGCGGCTCCGGTGGGAATGTCAGGCATTTTAGGAACTTAGGAGAATTTCCAGCCGATGATTCTCCCTCTCTGGAAGGATAAAATGCCCTGTGTACACCTTCAGCGCCTTTGTCATCTTCGTCCATTTTATCCGCATTCTCCTACTGTGTCAAGAGCCATTTTCAGCTGCTGCTTGACAGAGCCATTGCCAGCAGCTACTTGACACAGTCATTTTCAACAGCGGCTTGACACAGCCTTTTCACCTGCGCATCGAGAAAGGCACCGAATCCCATCCCTTGCGAGATGCTTTTCGATGCCCTTATTCTATTACCATATTCGAAAAAGCCAAGGCTTTTCATCTAAATAAGGTAACCCCGGGATGCCGTTCCTGTCGTTTGACTCCTAGCGAAGCTAGGTGGGTAACCGCAAGCACTGCTTCTGCCTTCTCCTGCGCAATGAGAGCTTGACATCCACAGGCCAATGTAGGAATCCCTGTTTGAAGTAGATGTAGGTTCAAAATAACAGGGGATCGGACACTCCAGGAAATCAGTCGTCTGTATCAACCACTAAGTAGATTATACTCTTGTCCTCCCTATATTACAAGACCTTTTCTAGGACTTTTCGCACACATGTGACCTTCCTTATATGTGCCCCATAACCCGGAGACTTAAGCCTTTACAGCAATCTCGTTCCACATTCTCCGCAAAAGATAGAATCTTCCGGTAATGCCGTGCCGCAGTGGGGGCAGGTCTTTCTCAAGCCCGCTTCCGGCTGATCATCGAAGGAAGCTTGTGATTCTGTCTGAACCTGAGGACCCGGTTCCGGTTCTGGTTTCGGGATTGGTTCAGCCATAGGTGTTGATTCCGATATCGGAGCGGACCCGAAAGCTGGGGCAGACTCCGGTATCGGGGCAGGCCCGGAAGCTGGGGTAGACTCCGATGGGAATGTGCCCATTGGTGCAGGTTCCGGCTCCGCTGCTGCCGCAGAGGCAGCGCCCGTCATCGGTTCAGGGGCAACTTCTGTCACCCGGGTTCCGCAGCTCGTGCAAAAGAGGGCATCTGCTTCCAAGGGGGCTCCGCAATGCGAGCAAACAACCCCCGACGGCGCTCCCTGACCCTGACTGGTCACCGGAGGCATACTGCAGCCGCAGCGCGGGCAAAACATAACATCTTTTCCCACATCCAGCCCACATTGAGGACAAGGACGAATTCCATCAATTTGCCTTACCTGCTCCTGGCATTGATAGATGGTTTGACTCAGGAGCTTTATCCGTTCAAAAGTACCCCTATATTCCGTCGGCGGGTTTTGCCAGTTCCTTTCATAATAAGCCTGACCCAGCTGGGTGAAGCAGTCAGTCATTTCTCTTCTGCTGGAATCAATTTTGTCATTCAGGGAAGCCTTTTCGGTAAAATTCTGGGCTCCCTTCTGCACCTTCTTTCCGAAACCGGCAATGCTCTTTCCTATATCCTCAAACATAAGCTATTTCCTCTCAGGCGTATTTTCTCATAGCCGCTTCTACAACATGGCCCACCAGCACGGAGGTAGTCACACTCCCCACGCCGCCGGGTACGGGGGTGATGGCCTCCACAATGGGCTCTACCTTGTCGTAGTCCACATCCCCACACAGCTTGCCCTGGTCGTTGACATTGATGCCTACATCAATCACAGTTTGTCCCGGGGTAAAGTAGGAATCGTCCACCACTTTGGCACGCCCGGCTGCCACAATGACAATGTCTGCCTCTCTCACTACGGAGGGCATATCCACTGTCCGGGTATGACAAATGGTAACTGTGGCATTCTTCTTCACCAGCATCATAGCCGCCGGTTTTCCCACCACCAGGCTTCGTCCGATCACCACTGCCTTCTTGCCTGTGCAATCGATGCCATAATGATCCAGAATCTCCATGCAGGCCTGGGGAGTACAGGGAGGAAATCCCTGGTCGGTACCGGTAAAGACACCTACCATAGAACCATCTGTGATTCCGTCCACATCCTTGGCCGGATCCAGCGCACGAATAACCGCCTTTTCATCCAGATGCTTGGGCAGAGGGCGGAAAATCAGGACGCCGTGAATCTTGTCATCCTGGTTAACCTGATGAATGGTCTTCAGAAGTTCCTCCTGGCTGACATCCGCCGGAAGCAGGAACTTTTCACAGGCAACTCCCAAGGTCTCGCACCTCTTGGTGGCTCCTCTTTCGTAGGACAGATCATCCTCTCTCTCTCCTACTCTTATTATGCCCAGGGTGGGATTCACTCCCTTGGCCTGCAGAGCTGCCACATGCTCTTTGATTCTGGCATTTAAGGCTGCCGTCACTTCCTTGCCCAGTAACTGTTTTGCCATGTCTTTCCCCCTCCTATTTCAATTTAGCCAACACACTGTCAAAAGCAGCATCTGCCAAAGCGCTGTATTTGTCCAGCATCTCATCGCACTCCTGATTCAGCCTGTCCGCATAGGCGCGGTCCTTCATGGACTTGGTGTTGATATATACGTTCAAACTGGCTCCCTTCAGGGCTCCCCTGCAGCAGGCAGCAGCCACACCGGCATCGCTGACTGCCAGCACAGATCCCTTCTCCGCAAAAGCTCCAATCAGATCGATGACCTTGCAGCAGCATCTCATAATATCCATGGGAACGCTGCAGGCCGTCCGCAGGCACTCCTCCATGATCCGGGCTTTCTCTGCCTTCTCTTCTTCTGTAGCGGAAGGCAGGCCATAGGCCCTGGACAGAGGACGGAAAACTTCCGCATCCTTCTCAATCAGGGCAAGGAGTTCCTGCTGAAGCTGACTGGTCTGTTGCATCAACTCCAACATCTCCTCCTCCACAGCAGCATATTTCTTCTTACCTACTGTAAGATTGCCCACCATGCTGCACAGGGCGGTTCCGATGGCTCCCACCAGGGCAGAAGCACCGCCACCACCGGGTACTGGCTCCTTCGAAGCCAGTACCTCTACAAATTCCGTACATTTCAATGCCGAATATTCCATCCTCTTTCCTCCTGCGGCTACGATCAGAAGAGACCTGCGATCTTGCCGTTTTCATCTACATCGATTTTCTCAGCGGCAGGACGTTTGGGTAATCCGGGCATGGTCATGATCTCCCCTGTCAGGGCTACAATGAATCCAGCTCCGGCAGAGATCTTCAGATTCCTTACTGTTACCTCAAAATCCGTCGGTGCTCCCAGCTTCTTCTCGTTATCTGTCAGACTATATTGGGTCTTGGCCACACAGATGGGGCAATTACCATAACCCATGGCCTCCAGCTGCTTCGCCTGCTTCTTGGCATTGGCAGTCAATACCACTTGCTTGCCGCCATATACCTTCTGGACGATCTGATTCAGCTTATCCTCAATACTGCCCTCCAACTCGTAGGAGAAGGTAAAGCCGGAATTATCCTGCTCACAGAGACGAACAACCTCTTCTGCCAGACGAACACCGCCTTCCCCGCCCTTGGCCCATACCTCAGACAGGGCAACATTCACCCCTAATTCCTTACACTTCTCTTCTACCAGATCCAGCTCTGCCTTGGTATCTGTGGGGAAGGCATTGATGGCAACTACACAGGGCAGATGATATACATTACGGATATTGCTGACATGCTTCAGCAAGTTGGGAAGTCCCTTCTCCAGGGCTTTCAGATTCTCATTGTTCAGATCTTCCTTAGCTACGCCTCCGTTGTACTTCAAGGCCCGAACCGTTGCCACGATCACCACTGCATTGGGCTTCAGTCCTGCCATACGGCACTTGATATCCAAGAACTTCTCAGCTCCCAGATCCGCGCCAAAGCCTGCCTCTGTGATACAATAATCCCCCAGCTTCATGGCCATGCGGGTAGCCGTTACAGAGTTACATCCGTGGGCGATATTGGCGAAGGGTCCGCCATGGACAATGGCCGGTACATGCTCCAGAGTCTGAACCAGATTAGGCTTCAAGGCATCCTTGAGCAGGGCACACATAGCTCCCTCTGCATGCAGATCTCCTGCTGTTACAGGCTCCTGCTCCGAAGCCTTGCCATAGGTATATCCGACCACCAGTCGAGCCAAACGAGCCTTCAGATCCGAGATGTCATTAGCCAGACACAGAACAGCCATAATCTCTGAGGCAACGGTAATGTCGTATCCGTCCTCCCTGGGAGTACCATTCTTGGTACCTCCCATACCGTCCATGATATTTCTCAACTGACGGTCATTCATATCCACGCACCGTCTCCAGGTAATCTTGCGGGGATCGATATTCAACTCGTTGCCCTGGAAAATGTGATTGTCGATCATGGCTGCCAGCAGGTTATTTGCCGCGCCGATGGCATGAAAATCCCCGGTAAAATGAAGGTTAATATCCTCCATAGGAACAACCTGGGCATAACCACCTCCTGCCGCTCCTCCCTTTACACCAAATACCGGTCCCAGGGAAGGCTCACGAAGGGCAACCACCACATTCTTGCCAATCCTTTGTAGGGCATCTGCCAGACCTACCGTTGTGGTGGTCTTGCCCTCGCCTGCGGGAGTAGGGTTGATGGCCGTGACCAGAACCAGCTTGCCATCCTTGGCATCTGACTCCTTCAGCAGATTGTAATCAATTTTTGCTTTGTACTTACCATATTGCTCCAGATATTTCTCGTCAATACCTGCCTTGTCCGCAATCTTGGTAATCGGTTCCATGGTGCACTCCTGTGCGATCTCAATGTCTGACTTGTAACCCATTTTACTGCCTCCTTTAAGCATGATTTGTTATATCATAAATATCGACAGCTACTCTATCCATCGATATTTTGATCCTAAAAAAACTACTCTATACACAATAAAGCTTTCAGCGGCTCAGGGCTTTCAAAACCCCGATGGAGACATCTCCTACCACTGCCATATCCTCCCCCTGCACAAAGGCCGTGGGGAAATTGTCGGAAAATAGTATCTGGGCGGAAGGGGGAAACTCCTCGTCTCCCTCCCACAGGAGAAAGCGAAGATACAAGCCATCCATGAATTCAAACTCATATCCTGCATCTCCGTTGGGCAGCTCCAGGGCATTCAGCCGATCCATAATCTCTCGGAACTTATCCAGCTTACTACCGAAGCCATAGGCCAGGCGGAAGATACATCTGCCCTGAAATTGCCGAAAATATACCTCTCCCCAGGGAATCTCCCGATAAGTCAGGAACTTCCCCGTCGAAGGAGCAAAGGCGCCTTCCGTTAAGTAGCGAAGAACCAGAATCCTTGCGTTTGCCGCACTCTCTAAAGGATAATTGCCTATATCCTCCCGGTCCTTATGATGGACTTCATAGGAGGGCCAGGAGACCTCATAGGTCACCCCCATCAGATGCAGGGTAAATACCCCTCTTTCCTTATCATAGGGAATCCCGGTTCTTCTGCTCATATCCTCCGGATCCAGCCCCTGATAGATCTCAAGGTAGTGTTCGTAGGGCAAGCGCTCCTTGCTGTCCTTTTCATAGGGAAATTCCATTCTTGCTACTCCTCTTCTGTCTTTGATGGATGACGGCTATGCACAAGCGGCCTCGCCCCACCCTCCTCTTTATTTCAGCTCCACGGACGGGAAAATGGTACTGTCTGTATGGGGCAGGAAGCAGCAGGCTACGAACTCGTCCATATAGGTAGGAACCGTGGACAGCTCCATGTAGGTCATATTCTGCGCCACCTCATAGACCTTGCGTTCCGCCTGAGTGGACAAAAGCATGGTATAAGCGCCTGTCAGGGAGGAATTCCCGATATAGTGGAACTTCTCTAGGGGGATATCCGGAAACATGCCGATATTCACCGCATTTCGCATATTGATCCCACTGCCGATACCACCAGCCACATATACATCATCAATCATATCTACCGTAAAGTCCAGGGAACTCAGCATGGTGCGGATTGCTGAGAATATGGCTCCCTTGGCGCGAATAAAGTTATCGATATCCACCTCAGTAATCTCGATATCCTTGACACTTCCCGCATCCTTCTCGAAGGCAATGACATAACTGCCCATGCCATACTTGTCATGACGGATGCGGTCACCTTCCCGGACGAACTTGCCCTTGGCATTGATGATCCCGTTGATAAAGAGCTCGCTAATCATATCTATGATACCGGACCCACACAGACCAATGGGCTTGGTCCCCTCGTCCCCTATGATAGTCAGATGGGGTTCCATCGTCTCCTTGTCAATCGTGCAGGCCTCAATAGCCCCGTCTGTAGCACGCATACCGCAGCTGATATCCCCGCCCTCAAAGGCCGGTCCCGCGGAGCAGGCACAGCTCATGAGAAAATCAGAGTTGCCAAATACCAGCTCCCCGTTGGTTCCCAGGTCGATAAAGAGGGACATCTCCGGTCGGTTCCAGATCATGGAGACAAAAGCACCTGCCGTAATATCGCCTCCTACATAGCTTCCGATATTTGGAGCAATCAGGATATGAGCATCTGGATGAATGTCAATCCCTATATCAGAGGCAAAGAGGGAATTCGTCTTAAAGAAGGTAGGAATATAGGGCTCCTTGCGGATAGGATCTGCATCCACCCCTACCAACAAATGATTCATCGTGGTATTGGAGGCTACAGACATCCGATAGATCCGATCTCTGTTAAAGCCGATGGAACGGCACATCTGACTGATCAGGGGATTAATGGTCTCATCGATCACCGCCCTCTGCAGATTCCTTCGGCCGCCTGGCTTCTGAGATTCAATAATCCGATTGATGACATCCGCCCCGTAACGGATCTGTCCGTTGCCTGACGATGCCTTAGCCAGGATCTCCCCCGTCTCCATATTCAGAAGAATAGCAGAAACGGTGGTAGTACCAATATCCACTGCCAGGCCGCCAATCGTAACCTCTTCCTCTGCCGACATAATGTCATATACGAAAATATCCTTGGTAATCTTTCGAATTACAGCCTTAATATGAAAATCGCTGGAGCGCAAGATATCAGCCAGCTTCTGGATGACATGATAGGGAATTCTAACCTTGTCAATCCCTGTCGCCTTCTGAATGGCCCGCATCAAACGCTCGTTATCCGGCATGGTATCATCTAATGTCGGTATATCTAAGTTCAGATCCAGCAGGCCCATACTGTTCTTCAACAGGATTCCCGCATCCTCCACCTGCTGCTTAGCCTGCTCAAAAATTCTAACTTCTCCCGGTGAGCTTAAATCCGCCACCTTCATTCTGCTTCGATAAGCCGAAGCAATGTCCGGCACTTCTATTACTACATCCCCCGCAACAAGGCTGCAGCAAGCCAGACGCCAGCCCATGCCATACTCCTCCTCCGTAATATGGCGTGTTTTCTTGGAATCCAACTCTCCGCTTATGAGTTTGACTCGACATTTTCCACAGGATGCATTGCCGGAACAAGGAGCGTCGATGGCTACGTTACTCTTACGGGCCACCTCCAACAAATTCTCTCCCTGGTGAGCATACGTTTCCACTGCATCGCTGTTCTCGAATTGAAATGTCACTTTGTGCATACTCGAAACCTCTCTTTACTTATACAGTTGATCCCAATACTGATTGTTATATATCTAACAATTTGATTCTAACATAAACAAGCCCATATTTCAATGAAATTTCACGACATTCATAGAAATTCATGGATTATTTTTTGTACAAAAAAGCAGGCCCATCCAAAGCCTTACAGCTTAGGATGGGC
>CAVJHW010000068.1:0-1673 GCA_963649395.1 Coriobacteriaceae bacterium
CCTGCTTATCATTATCGTAGAACGGGGAAAGGGAACAAAGGCTGCGCATATTTTGCAGGATCTGTCGATTCCGGTACAATTGATTATCTCCGGTCGCGGAACCGCCAGCTCGAAGATCATGGATTATCTGGGGCTCGAGGAACCCCACAAAGAGCTCCTGATCTGCCTGGCAGACCGGAGTCGTACCAAGAAAATTTTTGATTATCTGGAGAATAAGATGCATTTTTCCAGACCCGGTCATGGAATCGCCTGTGCTCTGCCCCTGTCGGGAATCACCCGCTTTCTGTCTGCGCGTCTGGGAAACGAACAGAATATCGCTCAACCTACTGAGGAGGAATGCAAAATGAAAGAATCCGTCCGTCATGAACTGGTTTTCTCTATCATGGATGCCGGTCTTTCCAGCCTGGTCATGGAGGCGGCCAAGGAAGCCGGCTGCAAGGGGGGCACCGTGATAAAGGCCCGCAGTCTCTATACAGAGGAAATCAAGAGAGTCTTTGGAATGACTCTGCAGCAGGAAAAGGAAATTCTTCTGATTCTGGTTCCCTCTGATCTTAAGCTTCCCGTCATGGAAGCCATCCGCAAACGTCTTTTAACAGAAACCGGCGAGCGGGGGATTGTTTTCTCCCTCCCTGCCCATGATACTATGGGCCTCCTTTGAGACAAAATAAGCAAACCGGCATGCGCAGACAGGGCGACAGCCCCCCCTTGCGCATACCGGCTTCATCGTTAAAAGATAGACGTTAAAAAGGCAACAATGGCATCATATTCCATGAAGTGAGAGGCCTTGACCAGAATTGTATCTCCCGCCTGCAACAGCTTGGGCAGATTCTCCATCAGCTCAGCTCGATCTGCAAAATGTCGGATCTCCATACCTGTCCCTGCCCTGTTCGCCGCCTCCGCCATAGAGGAACACAAAGGCCCCGCACAATAAAGGGCATCTAACCCTAGGGAAGCCGCATAAGCACCTACCTCCTCATGGAGCTTGACTTCCTCCTCTCCCAATTCCCCCATATCTCCCAAAACAGCTACCCTGCGTCCCAGCCCTTCCTGCAGGACTTGCAAAGAAGCCTTCATGGAAACCGGATTGGCATTATAGCAATCATCAATGATGGTATAATGCTTCGTTTCTATGATATGAAAGCGTCCGCTGATGGAAGTATAGCTCTCAATCCCCCTACGGATCTCGTCCAGGCTCAATCCATAAGTCAAACCTGCTGCCGTTCCTGCCAAGGCATTGTAAACCATATGACGACCCGGCATGGGAATAAGCACGGAAAAGTCCCCTAAGGGGGTATGAATGCGGCAGCGAATTCCCTTCAAACCCTGATTCTCCAGCTGATCTGCCCAAATCTCATTGGTCTCCTGCAGTCCAAATCTTAGCGGACGGATTCCCTTAACCATCTCAATAGTGGATAATTTGTCATCGTCCCCATTCAGGAGGATATGGGCCTTTGGGGTCAGATAATCAAAAATCTCCGACTTGGCTCTCAGAATTCCGTCCCTGTCCTTGAGATTCTCCAAATGGCACCAGCCGATATTGGTCAGGATGCAGGTATCCGGCCGGGCAATTCTGGCCAGCTTATGCATCTCTCCAAAATCGCTGATCCCCATCTCCAACACCGCAATTTGATCTTCCTGGCGAAGGCGAAAGATCGTCAAAGGCAGACCCAATT
>CAVJHW010000068.1:1683-13490 GCA_963649395.1 Coriobacteriaceae bacterium
TCCCTCCGTCTTCAGCACTCGATACTTCTGTCCCAAGACTGCGGCTGTCATCTCCTTGGTGCTGGTTTTACCCACACTTCCGGCAATTCCAATCACGGGAATTCCCAGCTGTTTCAAATAATATTCCCCCATATCCTGAACCGCCTGTAGGGAAGACTTCACCTGGATATAAGGGAAATCTGTCCGTCCCAGATTCTTCTCTGACAGGGTCGCGGCCGCCCCTTGACTGATAGCCTGGCCGATAAAATCGTGACCGTCGGCCCGGATCCCCTTCATAGGAACAAAGAGACAGCCTTGACGGATCCTCCGGCTGTCTGTAGTGATGTCGGTGACGCAGATCCCCTTCTGCGCCTCCTCTCCTCTATATTGTCCGCCGCAGGCTGCGGCTATGTTCTCCAAGGTCAGATTCTTCATTCTGTCTGCTCCTGCCGTTTTCTAAAGTGCCCCATGCCAGGCGTTGCCCCTCGCCCGGCATCACCACGCATAAAAGTCAGTGACTTTGCTCTTGATATTTTTCCAGGGAGAGATGAATCAGCTTCTCACACAATTCCGGATAGGACTCTCCCAGGGCTGCTGCTTCCTGGGGAATCAGGCTGGTAGGAGTCATGCCCGGGAGCGTGTTGGCTTCCAGACAATACATCCCTCCCTCCTGGTCCATCAGGAAATCCAGCCTGCAATAGCCTGTGATCCCCAAAGCCTTGGCTCCCAGCTCCGCGTAATCTTGCATCTGTCTGGTTTGCTCCGGACTTAGGTTGGCGGGACAGGTCTCCACCGTGGAACCTGCCTGGTACTTGTTCTTGTAATCATAGAAGCCCTCCAAAGGAGCGATCTCAATGATGGGATAAGCCTTCCCCCCGATCACTGCCACCGAGAACTCCCTGCCCTCTACATAGGTCTCCACCACAAGCTCATCTTCATAGGAAAAAGCCTCTTGCAGGGACTTCTGATATTCCTCCTGGCTTCGAGCGATGGTAATTCCCACGCTGGAGCCCCCGCAGCAGGGCTTCACTACCACCGGAAGGCCCATGTCATGGCGCTGAAGGTCTGCATCCTCCCCCCGGCTCAGATGAAAGCCTCGGGGGGTGGGCACATTCCATACCCGGAATAGCTGCTTGGTCAGGCTCTTATCCATAGCAAGGGCACTGCTGAGATGACCGGTCCCCGTATAAGGAATTCCAAAGAGATCAAAGGCTGCCTGCACTTTGCCATCTTCTCCATTAGCGCCATGGAGAGCCAGGAAAACAATATCTGCCTGCTGACACAGCTGCAGAACCTTAGGACCGAAAAATTCCCGCCGGGATGTCAAGATCTGAGGCAGCTGGTCATCAAAGCTGCGCATGTAGCCTGCTGCCTTATCCACATCATAGGAAGACTCGAAGGCCCTGTCCACCTCTGCCTCCTCCCATCCGAAAAATACATCCAGGAGAATGGCCTGGTGGCCTCGCTCCCGCAAGGCCTTACAAACGCCTGTGCCGGAGACAATGGAAACCTCTCTTTCCGTACTGGTGCCTCCTGCTAATACCACAATTTTCATAAAAACTCCTTCTCTGTCCTCCCCGTCAGCCTGCAGTAATATCCTGCGTCGGCTCGGGTCCTACGACCTGGTCCGTGCTGTAGTAGACAATGACCGGATCTCCAATCTCCATGGTATTAAAGATCTTCTCTGCCGCCTCATAGGGTGTATTCACACAGCCATGGGATCCATTGGTCAGATAAATGCTACCGCCAAATGCCGTCCGGCTGGTCATGTCGTGAATGCCACAATCCCCGTTGAAGGGCATCCAAAAGGCTACCCTAACATCAAAGAGGGTAAATTGAGCATCCTCCTTCTTGGCGTCAATCGCCCATACGCTGCCGGATGGAGTCTGCCAACCGGTGGCATCATCCCCTGTTACTACCGGAGTCTCTACCACCAGCTGTCCATCCTTATAGCACCACATAGTCTGGGTAGTGATACAGATCTCCACATAGGTGTCCCCGATATCATTCACGGACCGATCCTTCCCCTGATAGAGGTAAACCGGCTGCACCGTAGTCTGCTGCCCCTCCTTCACCATCTGGATCAGTTCCTGGGTTGTGGTCTCCTTGTCAATCACCCAGCCATAATCGCCTCCTCCCGCCAGGGTAATGGTGGGTCCCAGGGAGGTGGTAAATTGATGCTCCAATCCAAAGGTGTCTGTCTCGTAGGCCATATGCTTCACCCAGGCAGCCACCTGGTCTTGATCCAGGTCATAATTCCCATCCTCTCCCTTAACCAGCCAGGAGACAATCGTAGCTCGATCCACAGTCATCTGTCGATCCTGAAAATCATAGACAATCTGCGCGGAGGTCAGCTGATTCATCTGCTGCAGTTCTGTCTGCAAACCTGCGTCTGTACTGAGGACAGAGGGCGCCTCATAGAGATCCAGGGCTTCAAAATCAATGGTTTCCTGCTCCATCTCTATGGCCTGGGCCAGAGCTTCCCTGGTTTTCTCCCGATTCAAAGTATTCCCCTCCACCTCCGCTATGATTTCGAAGGTAGTGCCATTATCACTGATATAAGCATCCTGGGGGGAGGTGACATAAGCCGCCTGAAAGCACTGCAGCTGATCCATGGCGGTATCCAGTTTTTCCTCGTCATAGGTAAAATCCGTACTGGTATGATAGGTTTTATTCCCGGCTATGGAGAAAATCCAGGGACTGGAAGCCTGCTGTTCCAGGAGATCCTCTACCTCTCCCTGATCCACATACTTCATATCCAGCTCAGCCCCCTTGATGGTCTCTGTCTGTCCCCCCCGCTCCTGTAGGGTCAGAACATAGTCTGTTATGCTGTTCTGGAGTTCCTCCTTTACCTCTTCCGCCGTCTTACCCCCGCAATCGATTCCATTGATACTCGTTCCCGGAAAGAAATGGCTTGCAAAATGCCTGGAACCGATGAAATAGATCCCAAGCAGGATAGCTACAAGCGCAGCCAGGATGATGATCTTGATTTTTACCTTTTTGGATAAGTGCTTCATGGTATACCCGCTTTCCATTAAATCCATCTCCCATGCTTATAGGAGGCAAGAGACCGCACCCAGGCCGGATCAGGCCTCTTTTTCCAAAAGCTTGTTCAAACTTGCCAGCTTCACGCTGACCACAAATACGTCCGTAGCCACTGCCAGCTCCTCCGGGGTCGGAAGAGAAGGAGCAATCCGAATATTGGAATCCTGGGGATCCTTGCCATAGGGATAAGTGGCACCGGCGCCGGTCAATACAAGGCCGGCCTCTTTCGCCAAAGCCGCAATGGCCTTCGCACAGCCGGGCAGGGCATCGAAGGAAATAAAATATCCGCCCTTGGGGGCATCCCAGCTTCCTATGCCCAGACCGCCCAGTTCCCGCTCCAGGACCTCTATCACTGTCTCGAACTTAGGACGCATGATGGCCGCATGCTTCTTCATATGCGCCTTCACCCCTTCCAGGTCCTTGAAAAAGCGCACATGGCGCAGCTGGTTCAGCTTGTCATGGCTGATGATCTGATAATTCATATGGCGCTGAATCTCCGCCAAATTGGCCTTGGAGGCTGCCACAGCAGAGATACCGCTTCCCGCATAGCTTACCTTGGAGGTGGAGGCAAACATATAGACCATATCCGGATTCCCTGCCTTCTCGCATTCCTCCAGAAGGTTCAGGATGTGATCCTGCTGGTCCGGCTGGTCATACAGATGATGAATCCCATAGGCATTATCCCAGAAAATCCGGAAATCCCCAGCGGCCGGCTTCAGAGCTGCCATACGCTTCACGGTTTCATCGGAATAGGAATAACCCTGGGGATTGGAATATTGAGGCACACACCAGATTCCCTTAATGGCCTCATCTTCAGCCACCAGCTTCTCTACCAGATCCATATCCGGTCCTTCCTTGGTCATGGGAACATTGATCATCTCCGTCCCAAAATATTCCGTTATGGCAAAATGACGGTCATAGCCCGGAACCGGACAGAGGAACTTCACCTTATCCAGCTTAGACCAGGGAGTGCTGCCCAAAACGCCGTGGGTGTAGGAACGAGATACGGTATCAAACATAATGGTCAGGCTGGCATTTCCGCAGACAATGACCTGGTCGGCCGGAGCACCCATGATGTCCCCCATCAGCTTCCTGGCCTCAGGAATGCCGGTCAGTCCTCCGTAATTTCTGCAATCCATGCCATCCTCTGCCTTGCAATCCTCATTATCAGACAGGATAGACAACATGTCCTCTGCCAGATCCAGCTGTGCCTTAGCCGGCTTTCCACGAGAAATGTCCAGCTTCAGCCCCTTTTCCTTGATCTCCTGGTACTGCTTCTCCACCTCTGCCTTCAGAACCTGCAATTCCTCCCGACTCATCTCACCATATTTCTTCATAAACATCCTCCTTATGCCGACTTGCTTCCCGTTATCCTGCATATCATTGGCTTTTTGCAGGGATTTTCGCCCATTGGCTGTACAATTCTGCATCCTTGTATTGTAGTGTCCTTCATGCTGCTTGTCAAGGCATTCTTGTTGTGCCCGGCCAGAGCCCTCGGTTTTGGCTCATTTGGGTCTTATCTTTCTTCCCAGGACCACCTGCCGGAGGCACCGCAGGGCAGAACCAGACCGGTGGAGCTTACGGGAAGACCAATCTCCGAGGCCTCCCCCTGGCCTCCTCTATGCTGCAGGACCACAGACAACATGTAATTCAGCACAGTCGGAGCCAGCCCGGTGGTATAAGAATTCACCAAAAAGAAAAGGGGTTGGCTGCTAAGCAGCCCTTCACAGAGCTGAAGAAAGGGAAAGATGGAATCCTCTATCTTCCAGATCTCACCCCGGGGCCCCCGTCCGTAGGAGGGAGGATCCATGATGATGGCATCATAGCGGTTCCCCCGGCGAAGTTCCCTCTCCACGAACTTGGCACAGTCATCCACCAGCCAGCGGATGGGCCTGTCAGACAAACCGGAGACAGCCGCATTTTCCTTGGCCCAGGCCACCATGCCCTTAGAAGCATCCACATGGGTTACCTGTGCCCCCGCTTCTGCCGCGGCCAGGCTGGCTCCTCCCGTGTAAGCGAAGAGATTCAAAACCTTCACCGGCCTTCCGGCCTGGCGAATTTTCCGGGAAAACCAGTCCCAGTTGACTGCCTGCTCGGGAAACAAGCCGGTATGCTTGAAGTGAAAGGGCTTAAGCTGAAAGGTCAGCTTCCTATAAGAAACAGACCACTGCTCCGGCAGGCGGAAGAATTCCCATTCCCCGCCTCCCTTGCTGCTGCGGTGATAGTGACCATTCCTCTTTTTCCAACCCGGATGGTCTTTGGGGGTCTGCCAGATCACCTGGGGATCCGGCCGCACCAGAAGGTAGGTTCCCCAGCGTTCCAGCTTCTCCCCCTGGGAGGTATCCAATATTTCAAAATCCTTCCAACCATCTGCGATCCACATATTATTCTTCTTCCTTCTTCCTAGCCAATATTCCTTGCAAAATCACTGCCGCAGCCCCTGCGCCAACCACAGATACGACTGCCACAAGACCCAGGGTCAGATAGGTCTTCTCAGAAGTACCTGTCATCTGCTCTGCAATCAGATCCTTCCATTCCTGCAGACCATAACTTCCTGCGCTCCCCTCTTCCTTCCGGGAACTGCCGCTTTGATTTTGGTCTTGATTTTGGCTCTGATACCAAAGGATCCTTTCCAGATCCGCCACCAGATTCTCCAGGGAATCCAGCTCAAAGACATCTGTCAGATTGCTCTCCTCCAGCACTTGACGATAGGGTTTGGCAGTGGCCGAGGCCGAGATCTTCATATAGGCATCCACCGCCAGGTCCCTGTCCGTATCCGCCAGACAGAAGAGTTCCAGCGCCGCCAAAGCGGAGGTGGCATAGCTGATCATATAAGAGGGCTGGGAAAACAAATGAGTGGTCTCCACCCAATTACTGGCATAGGATCTGTCCAGACCATAGTCCTCTACGATGGAAGCCATTTCCCGATTCATTTCCTTCAGGGTCATATCCGGATTGGCATAGACCTCTGTCTCAAACTCATCATAGGCGCAGCTAATGAGGATATTGACCAGCATTTCATACAAGACATAAGCTTGCATGGCTTGACCCAATTCCGGATACATCTCCTCATAATAAGGATAGAAAAGCAGTTCCAAGCCCTGGGAATGGATCTCGGACACATCCATGTTGGCATTGGTATAAAGCGCCGGCGTATTGTCATGATAAATGGAATTGAAATGCCCAAACTCATGGATCACCGTAAAGACATCCAGATAGGAGTCATAACGATTGTCATAAATATAGGCATCTCCATAGGTGGGCAGATCGGTGGTATAAGCCATGCCGATCTTATTCTCATCGCTCTCCAGCGTATAGAGTGCATGCTCCGTAAAATAAGAGAAGCATTCTCCTATCTCCGAATTGATCTTCTCCATATAGGGGGCCAGGCCATCCAGCAAGTCCTGATCACTGACTTGATAGTCTTCAAAGACCTCTTCTACCCCAGCCTCCAGCGCCCGGTCCACCAGATCATAGAAAAAGGGAACCAGCTCTTCCTTCACATTCTCCCGCAGTTCCGCCGCATCCTCCAGGCTATAATCCCGAAAATATGCCATTTCATAGGAATATTCCGCATAGGATTCATACCCTGCTGCCTGGGCAATCTCCGTTCGCAGCTCAACCAGCTCCAGGAAAATATCGCCCAAAACCTTATTTTCTTCCCCATCGGAGTCATAGGAGTCCATGAGCTTCTCCTCATATTCCGCCACCAGCTCCTGATGCCTGTTATAGAGGTCTGCCTCCTCCTCCGTCATATCCTCATAGGCCAGATAAGAAGCTTCATTATATTCATCCATATCCTCCCGGCAGATATAACCATATTCCGAATTTAGCATCTCCCGCAGACTGGAGGAAGCCTGATCCGCCGCCACCGTATAGATCTCACTCACCTGGTCATTCCAGTCTGCGGCCTCCTGATCCTCCATGTTGCTGTAGTAATCCAGATTAGCCAAGGCTGACATGGTCATCAGCTGGTTCACCTGGTTCTTCAGGCTCTCATAGAGTTCCGTCACCCTGTCCTCCTGACCAGACATCCCGCAGAGGGTCTTTAATTCCTCCACCGTCTCGGTGAAGGAGTCCGCATCAAAGGACTTTCGGTCCATCTCATCCAGGGAAAGACCCTGGTGAACCTTCTCCGGATAATAGGACCCCTCCCCACCGGATACCGTGACAGCCGCCACATTCTGAGCCGTCAGAGAACACAGAAGAATTCCTGTCAACCATCCCTTATTGATTTCTTTCCCAATTCTTTTTCTCATGGCAGGACCTCTCTTTTCAAAGCAACCCCGGAAGCCTCGGCTTGCAGATATCAGCGAATCTTTATATGGGCTTCCCGCAGCTGGGTCTCCGTCACCTCCCCCGGGGCTCCGCACATGAGATCCTGGGCATTGCCATTCATGGGGAAGGGAATGATCTCCCGAATATTTTCTTCATTACGCAAAAGCATGATCATTCGATCAATGCCTGGGGCCATACCTGCATGGGGCGGTGCTCCAAACTGGAAGGCGTTGTACAGGGCTCCAAACTTCTCCTTCAGGTCTTCCTGGGTATAACCGGCAATCTCGAAGGCCTTCACCATGATATCCAGATTATGGTTCCGCACCGCACCGGAGGACAACTCTACCCCATTGCAAACAATATCATATTGGTAAGCCAATATTTCCAGAGGATCCTTTTCCTTCAAGGCCTGCAGACCTCCCTGGGGCATGGAGAAGGGGTTGTGGGTGAAGATAATCTTCTTCTCCTCCTGATCATACTCGAACATGGGGAAATCATTGACAAAGCAGAAGCGATAGGCCTTCTCTTCGCACAAACCCAATCTCTGGCCCAGCTCCGTGCGGATCTGTCCCGCATATACCGCTGCCCGCTCTTCCTTGTCTGCGATGAAGAAAATGGTATCTCCCGGCACCAAACCTGCCAGATCGGCCATCTCCTGTTTCCTGTCTTCGGGAATAAATTTGTCAATGGGCCCCTTGTAGCTTCCATCCTCCAAGACCTCCAGATAGCCCAATCCCCCCATTCCGATGGAGGTAGCAAACTTCAGCAGCTTCTCATGAAAGCCCTTGGACATATCTGCATGAACCTTCACGGCGCGCACTGTTTTCTTATGGAAGGGCTTGAAGGTACAATGCTGAAAGAAATCCGTCACATCCACAATCCGCAGGGGGTTGCGCAGATCCGGTTTATCGGTGCCAAATTCCAGCATGGCCTGCTTGTAGCTGATCACCGGATAAGGCGCTTGGGTTACTTCATACCCTTCCGGTGCGAAGCGCTGGAAGGTCTCTGTCAGAACCTCCTCCCCTACCCGGAAGACATCCTCCTGAGTGGCAAAGCTCATCTCGAAATCCAGCTGATAGAATTCTCCCGGAGACCGATCGGCTCTGGCATCCTCGTCACGAAAGCAGGGAGCTATCTGAAAATATTTGTCGAACCCAGACACCATCAGCAGCTGCTTGAACTGCTGGGGCGCCTGGGGCAGGGCATAGAACTTCCCCTTAAACTTACGGGAGGGTACAATATAATCCCTGGCACCCTCCGGAGAAGAAGCACAGAGAATAGGAGTCTGGATCTCCAGAAAACCCATCTCCGTCATTTTCTGCCGCAGATAACTGATAACCTTGGAGCGGAAAATCATATTCTCCTGGACCTTGCGATTCCTCAAGTCCAGATACCGGTACTTGAGGCGAACCTCTTCCCTGGTCTCCTTGGAGGTCATGATCTCAAAGGGGAGCTGGCGATAGACCTTGCCCAGCACCTCCACGGAATGAGCCTCTAACTCGATGGTCCCGGTAGGAATCTTCGGATTATAAGTCTCCTCATCCCGGTGCTCCACCAGACCTTCAAGGGAGATGCAATCCTCCTTATTGAGGCCCTCCAGAAGGCTGGTATCCCGCATAACCACCTGCATGATTCCATACATATCCCGCAGGTCAATAAAGGATACCCCTCCATGATCTCGGATGTTCTCCACCCAGCCTGCCAAACGCAGGGTCGCCCCCACGTCACCTTCCGTCACCTGATCCAAAGTTCGGTTTCGATACATGTTCGATGTGTTCATTTCCCATTCGCTCCTTCTAAATCCTCTTCATATAAATAAAACTGCCCATCCTAAGCCTGCTTTTGCTCAGGACGAACAGTTGCTGTCCGCGGTACCACCTGGTTTGCTGCTGGCGCAGCCACTCTACGGTTCTAACCTGCCGCTTATCGCGCAGCTGACGGCGTACCTACTGATTCCTGCAGATGCATGCAGGAGAATGTTCGGATTGCAGCTGATAAAGTGTTCTTCACGCAGATTCACTTTGCAGGATTCTCACCAGCCCTGCTCTCTGTAAACGATAAACTGCGTTACTCCTCTTCGTCGTCGCCATTGGAAAAATTATATACTAGAAAAAGAGACTTTGTCAATATGGCATACGCACTTCAATCGCAATTACTTATTCTTTTAATACCAAAGTCACCCGACTTTAAACCAAGCGACTTAGTTAATGGCATTCTGTTATTCTCCCCAAGGAAACCCGAAATCACTCCGCTTAATTTTGCACTGCGGCTGTCCGTCCTTCCAGAATACGATGCCTTCGATATTGTGCTTTTCAAGGTAATCGCGGATTCCAGCAAAGTCTCTCGGTACACCCTGCAGAATGCGGATTCCGTGCTTTTCGATAACATCTTTTTCAAGCCCATATGAATTAGAGCGGAAATGAGGTCCGATTGCTTCGTATGTTCCATCTTCAGTGGGGCAGTCGGCGTTGCGATAAGCCTCGACGTACCAGATATTACTCTTGTCGTTTTCGTCAACCCGAACCCAGTGCGGCCAGTGACCGGTTATGGGGTCTGGTTCACAACATGGAATCGCATCTGCGGGAGGAGTTTTGCCGCCCTTGGCGTCATACCTTTTGTAGAATACTCCGTCAATAATCGCGCAGCAGCTGCCATCCATCTTTTCAGTTGCGACTCCCTCTATAATCTTATTCCTTTCTGTTACGTCTTAGAATTCTATAAAGAACCTCCGTATCCTTGCCTTGACTGCCTCAACAAATACAATAAATGAAGGGTGAGAGTTGTCTTGGCGAACTTCATTCCATGTGTATTGATCAAATCCAATGCAGAAAGCATTTTTATTATGAGTTTCAAGTTGTTTCATAACCGAAATCATTCTACTATTGCTAAAATATTCTTTATTTGCTCCAAGCTTTCTGCGAAATATATACCTTTTTGTCTTTCTTCTGATGACAACCCCATATCAATCATATGTATAAGAAGTTCTTTAAGACTATCATAATAACCATCGAGATTATATAAAATACAAGGAGCGTCTAACTGCTTCAGCGATACTTTTGACATAATCTCTGATATCTCCTCTAAAGTACCTGTCCCTCCCGGAAATGCAATAAACGAATTGCCGAGTTCAATCATTTTGTTTTTTCTCTCAGACATATCCTTAGTTACAATCAGTTTTGTTAACCCCTCATGTTGAAACTCATTTTCAATAAAGAATTGTGGTTCAACACCGGTAACACTACCACCTGCATGCAATACACTATCGGCTAATGCTCCCATTAAACCGCTTTTAGAACCGCCATACACAAGTGCATTACCGCTTTGTCCAATCCAAGTCCCGAGTTCTGTAACTGCCTTTTTTAACGATGAATTATTACCTTCGTTTGCACCAAGATATACCGTAATATTCATATATTTTCCCTCTCCTGACTCGTTTACTAAAGTGACAGATACTTTCAGACCTTCTCCCGGCAGACGTTCCTCACAGCCATAATCGCCATCAAAAATATGTTTGATTTTTCACATGGCAATAAACCCTTAAAGCTTCATTGCTTTTAGCCAACTTACCCGTTAGAGCGCGCCCATGGCGCGCAAACTAAAAAGGCTTCCCGGGAAATCCCGGAAAGCCTCAAATCTACCAAATAATATGTAATTACTCGATAACGGTAGCAACACGGCCTGATCCTACAGTACGTCCACCTTCACGAATAGCGAAGGTAAGACCCTGCTCCATAGCGATGGGATGGATCAGCTCGATGGTCATCTCTACGTTATCTCCGGGCATGCACATCTCAGTGCCTTCGGGCAGAGTGATGACACCTGTTACGTCAGTGGTACGGAAGTAGAACTGGGGTCTGTAGTTGTTGAAGAAAGGTGTATGACGGCCACCCTCGTCCTTGGTCAGAACGTATACCTGAGCGGTAAACTTCTTATGGCAGGTAACAGTGCCGGGCTTTGCCAAAACCTGTCCTCTTTCGATCTCGGTTCTCTGAACACCACGCAGCAGGGCGCCGATGTTATCACCAGCCTGTGCCTCATCCAGCAGCTTACGGAACATCTCGATACCGGTTACAACGGTCTTACGAGTCTCTTCCTTGATACCAACGATCTCAACTTCCTCGTTCAGATGCAGAACACCACGCTCTACTCTACCAGTAGCAACGGTTCCACGGCCGGTAATGGTGAATACGTCCTCTACAGGCATCAGGAAAGGCTTGTCAGTGTCACGCTGGGGATTGGGAATCCAGCTATCAACAGCATCCATCAGCTCAAGGATCTTGTCGCCCCACTCGCCTGAGGGATCTTCCAGAGCCTTCAGAGCAGAACCCTGGATGATAGGAGTATCATCTCCCGGGAACTCATACTCGTTCAGCAGCTCACGGATCTCCATATCTACCAGCTCCAGCAGCTCCTCATCGTCAACCATATCACACTTGTTCATGAATACAACGATGTAAGGAACGCCTACCTGACGGGACAGAAGGATGTGCTCCTTGGTCTGAGCC
>CAVJHW010000069.1:0-5455 GCA_963649395.1 Coriobacteriaceae bacterium
TGCGCAGCTGTGCGAGCGAGCTCGCCCATCTGTGCATCCGCCGTCCGGGGCTTTCGAAGTAGATCATACAGCGGAAGAAGCAATTGCACAGATAAAGGAAAGAGATTATGCATTGCGGTTTCAAGGGAAAGCAGCTGAAAAGGAAAAATATACAGGCCGGATTCTCGCTGTTGGAATCAGTTATGATAAAGAAACAAAAGAACATGCTTGTAAAGTAGAAGAATTGTAAAAAAATTAGCACTCAAGGCTTGACATTGCTAACAACAAGTGTTATAGTACGAATAGAACAAAAAAACAAGGTACCACTTAACATACCTCTTGTCGAAGGCTGCTAAGGATCAGATTTTTGGTTACAGTGTCAAAAGCCTGAGCCCACGACATGCTTGCATGTCAGTGGGGGAACGGCTTTATGACACGCCCCTCAATGAGGGTGGAGTGGGGCGGAAGCCCCACGAGAACCCGAATTGAGGGAGGATTGTGGGAGTGCGTAGCACGGAGCAATCCGTGTAACCAAGCATTTTGGAGGAAAAGACAAATGAATACTTTAAAAGCTGAAAAGAGAAGTTTGGACACCAAGGCGAAGAAGCTGAGGAGAGAGGGATACGTCGTTGGCAACGTGTTCGGTCGGGAGATCGAAGGCTCTATTCCGGTGAAGATGGTCAAGGGAGAGGTGGAGAAGCTTCTGAAGACGGATCATAAGGGCAGTCAGATCCTGCTGGAATTGGAAGGGAAAGAGTATGATGTATTAATTAAGGAAGTGGATTATAATCCCCTGGCCGGCCGGGTAGACGAGATTGATTTCCAGGCTTTGGTCAGCGGAGAGATGGTTCACTCCGTAGCGGAGATTGCTCTGGAGAATTATGATAAGGTACAGGAGGGTGTCCTGCAGGTAGGATTAAGTGAGATTGCCTACCGGGCCCTTCCGGCGGATCTGGTAGACAAGGTTTCCGTGGATGTAGCCTCTATGAAGGTGGGAGATGTGATCCATGTGAAGGATCTTCCCATTGCTTCCCAGAAGGGCATTCACCTTCAGACAGACCCGGAGAGCGTGGTGGTTACGGTGACCGCTATCCACAACGGGGCAGTTCCGGAGGAGGAAGCTACGGAAGGGGCAGCCGAATAGACCTGGTACGTTCCAGACAAGAGAAGGCGGGCAGGAATGTTCGCTTTCTCTTTTACCTGAGGATTAGCACTCACCTATTGACAGTGCTAACAACGTATGATATAGTCACGATAGAAGAGGAGGTGTATATATATGAACATCAGTAAATTTACCCAGAAGTCCCTGCAGGCAGTGCAGGATCTGGAGAAGACAGCATATGAATTCGGCAATCAGGAGATTGAGCAGGAGCACCTGCTCTATAATCTTGTGCATCAGGATGACAGCCTGATCTTGAAAATGATAGAGAAGATGGAGATTCAGAAGGAGCATTTTCTGAATCGTCTGGAGGAGGCCTTACAGGGGCGGACCAAGGTGCAGGGAGGCCAGCCCTATGTGGGTCAATATCTGAATAAGGTTTTGGTGAGCGCTGAGGACGAAGCTAAGGCTATGGGGGATGAGTATGTATCGGTAGAGCACCTCTTCCTGGCTATTTTGCGGAATCCCAGCCCCTCTATGAAGAAGCTGCTGGGAGAATATGGAATTACTCGGGAGCGTTTCCTCCAGGCCTTGAGTACAGTCCGGGGCAACCAGCGGGTGACCACGGACAATCCGGAGGCTACCTATGACACCTTGAACAAGTATGGCACAGACCTAGTGGAAAAGGCCAGGAACCAGAAGCTGGATCCGGTCATCGGCCGAGACGCGGAGATTCGAAATGTGGTTCGGATCCTGTCCCGGAAGACCAAGAATAATCCGGTTCTCATCGGCGAGCCCGGCGTAGGCAAGACAGCCGTGGTAGAGGGTTTGGCTCAACGAATCGTTCGGGGAGATGTACCTGAGGGCTTGAAGGACAAGACCATCTTTTCCCTGGATATGGGAGCCCTGGTGGCAGGAGCCAAATACCGGGGGGAATTTGAGGAGCGGCTGAAGGCAGTTCTGGAGGAGGTGCGCAAGAGTGAGGGCAGGATCCTGCTCTTTATTGATGAGCTCCATCTGATCGTAGGCGCCGGGAAGACCGAGGGGGCTATGGATGCCGGCAATATGCTAAAACCTATGCTGGCTCGAGGAGAGCTCCATTGTATCGGTGCCACCACCCTGGATGAATATAGAAAATACATTGAGAAGGATGCCGCCCTGGAACGTCGTTTCCAGCCGGTATTGGTGGATGAACCCACGGTGGAGGATACCATTTCCATCCTCCGGGGTCTGAAGGACAGGTATGAGGTCTTCCACGGGGTGAAGATTACGGACGGGGCCCTGGTGGCGGCGGCTACCCTGTCTGACCGCTATATCTCGGACCGTTTCCTGCCGGATAAGGCCATCGACCTGGTGGATGAGGCCTGTGCCCTGATCAAGACGGAGATGGATTCCATGCCCACGGAGCTGGACGAGAAGAATCGGAAGATCATGCAGCTGGAGATCGAGGAGGCAGCCCTCAAGAAGGAGACGGATAATCTCAGCAAGGAGCGGCTGGAGGATCTGCAGAAGGAGCTGGCAGAGCTGCGGGATGAATTTAATGTCCAGAAGGCTCAATGGGAGAATGAGAAGGCCTCTGTGGAGAAGCTGTCCAAGCTGCGGGAGCAGATTGAGGACATCAATCGGCAGATTCAGGCGGCTCAGCAGGCTTATGATCTGAACAAGGCGGCAGAGCTTCAATACGGAGAGCTGCCCAGACTGCAGAATCAGTTGGCAGCGGAGGAAGAACAGGTGAAGAATCGGGATCTGTCCCTGGTGCATGAAAGTGTCACCGATGAGGAGATTGCCCGCATCATCTCCCGCTGGACCGGCATTCCGGTGGCGAAGCTGACAGAAGGAGAGCGAACCAAGATTCTGGGTCTGGAGACTGAGCTCCATAAGCGGGTGGTAGGTCAGGATGAGGCCGTCAGCCGAGTAACGGATGCCATCATCCGTTCTAAGGCGGGCATCAAGGATCCCACCAAGCCCATTGGCTCCTTCCTTTTCCTGGGTCCCACCGGTGTGGGTAAGACCGAGCTGGCCAAGACCCTGGCAGAGAAGCTCTTTGATGATGAAAATAACATGGTGCGAATCGATATGAGCGAGTATATGGAGAAATATTCTGTATCCCGCCTGATCGGAGCGCCTCCGGGATATGTGGGTTATGAGGAGGGGGGTCAGCTGACAGAGGCTGTACGGCGGAAACCTTATTCCGTAGTCCTCTTCGATGAGATTGAAAAAGCCCATCCAGATGTCTTCAACGTCCTGCTGCAGGTATTGGATGACGGCCGGATTACCGATTCTCAGGGCAGGACCGTGGACTTCAAGAACACCATCCTGATTATGACTTCTAATATTGGATCCCAATATCTGCTGGAGGGCATCCAGGAGGACGGAAGTATCCGCCAGGAGGCGCAGGATCAGGTACAGCAGGATCTGCGGGCCCATTTCCGCCCCGAATTCCTGAACAGGCTGGATGAGATCATCCTCTTCAAGCCCTTGACGAAGGACAACATCGGCCATATCGTTGACCTGCTGGTGGCAGACCTGAACCGCCGTCTGGCAGACCAGGAACTCTCCATTGAGCTGAGTCCGGCTGCCAAGGCCTATGTCATTGACGGAGGCTACGATCCCGTCTACGGAGCTCGTCCTCTGAAACGGTTCGTCCAGAAAAACGTGGAAACCCTGTCTGCCAGGCTGATCTTAGGCGGCAGTCTCCATGAGGGGGATACGATTCTCATTGATTGCCAGGCAGGGGGGCTGGAGGCCCTTGTGAAGCCCAAGGTTGAGGTGGAGTGATCCGACAGATAGTTTTTTTCCTAAAGTGCTGGACATATTTTCCTTCTATATTATAATAGGGTCAGAGTCAAATTCACATTTGGCTCTGGCCTTATTATGTTAAAAAAGCAGAGATCAACGCCATTTTGCCCCGGAAAAGCAGGCCTCCTGCAGAATTTGGCTGGCGTTTGAGAAGTTCCAAGCAGCCCCAGGGCGGAGCTGTGACCTTGCAATAGGAGTGAGAGATGGGAATGAATTATGAGGAAGCGGTGCACTATATCGAGGAAGTGCCCAAATTCACCAAGAAGACAACATTGGCACATACCCGATATTTGCTGAACAAGCTGGGGAATCCGGATAGGGATCTGAAGGTGATCCATGTGGCGGGAACCAACGGCAAGGGCAGCGTCTGTGCCTATCTGAATTCCATGTTTACGGAGGGGGGATATACCTGCGGAATGTTTACCTCCCCTCATTTGATCCGGATCAATGAGCGTTATATGATCGGCGGGGTTCCGGTGGATGACGAGACCTTTTTGCAGGCCTTTTTGCAGGTGCGCAAGGCCTGGCAGGAGGCCATGGCAGAGGGACAGAGCCATCCTACTTATTTTGAAATCCTTTTTTTGATGGGAATGCTGATCTTTAAAGAAAAGAAGGTAGATTATCTGATCCTGGAGACAGGTTTGGGAGGGCGGCTGGATGCCACCAATGTCGTGGAACATCCTTTGGCCTGTATCATTGTCTCTATCAGCCGGGACCATACGGAATATCTGGGGGAGACAATTCCTCAGATCGCCGGGGAGAAGGCGGGGATCATCAAGGCTGGGGTTCCGGTGGTCTATGACGGGAGGAATCCGGAGGCGGCCCAGGTTATCGCAAAGCGAGCCCGGGAACTGGGAAGTCCGGCCTATGTGCTGACAGAGGATATGTATACCCTCCTTACCAATACCAGACAGGGAATCTCCTTTGCCTTCCGATTCGGTCAGCAGGAGACAGAATTGCAGATTCCTTATATTGCGGAATATCAGATGATGAATGCCTCCCTGGCCTTCTTTACCATGAAGAAGTTGCAGGGAGAGCACGGAATAGGGGAAGAAGCCCTGATCCGGGGCATTGGCAAGACCAGCTGGCCCTGCCGGATGGAGACGGTCCTGGAGGGCGTGGTGATAGACGGAGCCCATAACGAGGATGGAGTAGCCCAATTTGTCAAGACGGCGGCTCATTTCGGAGAGGAAAATGAGATTACCATTCTCTTTTCAGCGGTGGCGGATAAGCGGTACCCGGATATGATCCGGGAGATCGCAGAGGGAATCCATCCTAGCCACGTGGTAACCACAGAGATCGCCGGAAGTCGGGAGGTGTCGGCCGAGGCTCTGGCAGACCTCTTCCGAGCCAATGGCTGCCCGCAGGTAGAGGCGGAGCCGGAGGTGGGTCCTGCCTTTGAGAAGGCCTATGAGGAGAAAGGGACAGGTCTTATGTTCTGCGTAGGCTCTCTCTATCTGGCAGGTGAAATCAAGGATTGGATTCAGCGGCACCATGAGGAGAGACATCTATGTTAAATTACGAAGAGGAATTGAAGAAGTTCAAGCCCTGTCTGGATGTGGATGAGGTGGAGGATGC
>CAVJHW010000069.1:5465-13404 GCA_963649395.1 Coriobacteriaceae bacterium
GATGCCATTTACAGCAGAGATCTGACGGACGTGATCGATATCTTGAAGGAAATGCAGAAGACCAGACCGGATCAAACAAGGGAGCAGTAGAAGATGAATTGTATGAATTGCGGAGCTCCGGTTCGCAAGGGGCGGATCTGCCCCCAATGTGGCTGCGATCTGAGCGTCCAGAGAAAGGCGCTGCAGCTGTCGGTTCGCTATTATAATCAAGGCCTGGACAAGGCCCAGATTCGGGATCTGTCCGGCGCCATAGACCTGCTGAGGCGCAGTCTGAAGTATGACAAAAGAAACCTGTCAGCCCGTAATCTGCTGGGCTTGGTCTACTTTGAGACGGGGGAGACAGTATCGGCTCTCAGCGAATGGATCATCAGCAAGAATATCAAGCCGGAACATAATATTGCCTCTGAATACATCCGGAAGCTGCAGTCAGAACCGGCTAAGCTGGATATTCTGAATCAAACCATCAAGAATTATAATATTGCCCTCAAATGCTGTCGGGATGGCAATGAGGATGTGGCAGTGATTCAGCTGAAGAAGATCCTGAATCAGAATCCCAAGCTGATTAAAGCCTATCATCTGCTAGCCTTGATCTATATTAAGAGGGAGGAGTATGAGAAGGGCAGGAGGATTCTGAAAAAGGCGGCCAGAATCGACAAGACCAACTCCACTACCCTACGTTTCCTCAAGGAGATTGACCAGCAGACCGGTACTGTGACAACCCTGGAGGGACGTCGCGGGGGACTTTGGTCCAAGCGGGGGGATGTGGAGAGGGAAGAGAAGAGGGAGAGGAATAACTCCCAGACCTATATCTCTGACGGAGAGGTGATCATACAGCCCACCTCCATCCGGGAGACCTCGGCCTTTTCCAATATCATGAATATGGTCATGGGAATCCTCATCGGAGGTCTGGTAGTCTGGTTTCTGGTGGTGCCCTCCCTCAAGCAAAGGATCAATCGGGCAGCGGATGAGAAGATCGTGGAATACAGCAATACCATGGCCAGTCAGACCGCCCAGGTAGAGGAATTGCAAAAGCAGATTGAGGAGTCCAACGCAACGGTGGAATCTGCTCAGACCCAGATTCAGGATGCTCAGAAGCAGGCAGATGCCTACGAAGCCCTTTTCAAGGCCTATAATGCCTATCAGAGTCAGAACTATGAGCAGGCCGCCAAGTCCCTGGAGGGGATGGATGTGACCCTCCTGTCGGTGGATGCTAAGGCAGTCTATGACAGCATTTACGGGGATATCCAGGATCAGATGTTTACTCAATACTCGGAGGATGGCGTGACGGCCTTTGAAAAGGGAGATTATGCGACAGCCCTGGAGAACCTGGTCAAGGCCAAGGCCATCAAGAGCGATGATTATACGGTTTTGACCTATTTGGCCCACTCCTACCGTCTCAGCAGGGATATCCAGAAGGCCTTGACGGCCTTCCAGGACATTGTGACCCAGTTCCCGGACACCCGTCGGGCTACCACGGCCCAGCATTATATCAATCTGCTGAAGCAGGGGGAGATCGGGGATACTCCCTCCGACCTTAGCGAGGAAAATGACACCAGCAGCGGAACGGGATCAGAAAACGAAACGAGAACGGGAACCAACACGGGAACCGGAACCGGAGCCGGAGATGAGACCGACACCGGAGGTGGCGCCGATGCTGATGCTGATGCCGGAGATGAAACCGGCACCGGGAATGAGGAAAATGGTGAAGAATAAGCCAATAAAGGAATAAAAAACTTTGAAGAAAACGACAAAAACGCAGGATAAAATATTGAAGAAAATGCAAGATACGGCTCAAATAATATTGAAGAAATGACTTCTCTGTGATAGGATATCTTCATATGAGGAGGCCTTTATGTATTTTAAGAGGAAAGTATATGGAAAATTGCTGGAATGGAAGGAGTGTTATTCCGGGCAATATGCTGCGCTGCTGGAGGGAGCCAGACGGGTGGGCAAGTCAACCATTGCTGAGAATTTTGCGAAGAAGGAATATAAATCTTATATTCTCATAGATTTTTCAAAAGCAACGGATAATCTCCGCGCCTGCTTTGATGATATAGGAAATTTGGACCTGTTTTTTCTGAGAATACAGGCAGAAACAGGGGTAAGTCTGCAGGAAGGTCACTCTCTTCTTATTTTTGATGAGGTACAGCTTTTTCCCAAGGCCAGGCAGGCGATCAAGCATCTGGTGGCAGACGGAAGATATGCTTATCTGGAAACCGGCTCCCTGATTTCCATCAGGAAAAATGTAAAAGACATCTTAATCCCTTCAGAGGAAATGAGGATACCGGTGTATCCGATGGATTACGAGGAGTTCTGCCAAGCCACCGGGAATAATTATGAACTCCTTCGGCAAATCTATCATATGGGAGGAGCCATTGGACAGGCAACCAACCGCAAGCTAATGCGAGACCTGCGAATCTACATGGCTGTGGGTGGGATGCCTCAGGCAGTGGAAGCCTATGTGTCCGGAAAAAATTTTTCGGACATTGATCAAGTCAAACGGCAGATCCTGTCTCTGTATGAGGAGGATTTTCGGAAGATTGATCCTTCTGGAAGAATATCAGCCCTCTATCATTCTATTCCAGCGCAATTGGCAATGGATTCGAGGAAATATCGAATCACAAGGGCAATCGGGCGGAAAAGCAGCCCCAGAACGGAGGAACTGCTCCGTGAAATGATTGATTCCAAAACAGTTTTGATTTCCTATAACTCTGCGGATCCCAGGGTCAGTTTGCCCAACACGAAAGATTTTGACAGCTACAAATTATACCTCTCTGATACAGGCTTGTTTGTGACTCTTATGTTCGCGGATCGGCCAATTGCAGAAAATGATCTCTATGCTAAGCTACTGTCCGACAAGCTGCCGGCGAATCTGGGATACCTTTATGAGAATCTGATTGCTCAGATGATTACCGCCGGAGGAAGGGAACTTTATTACCATACCTGGGAGAAGCCGGGAAGCACCCATTATTATGAGGTGGATTTCCTGATTTCCGAAGGAAGTAAGGTGAATGCTTTTGAAATAAAGTCCTCCGGAACCGGAAAACACGAGTCTATCAAGGAGTTTTGCAATAAGTTTTCGAAAAATGTGAACCATATCTATCTGATATCTCAGAAGGACGTGGGAAAAGAGGAGAATCTATTGCTGAGACCCTTTTATTTTATGCCCTTCTTAATGGATGAAGCTGTAACCAAGATTCAATAGTTATCTCTCTGGTCAGGAGGCGAGGAATGGGAAAATATATGATGGCTTTGGATGCGGGGACCACCAGCAACCGATGCATTCTTTTTAATGAAAATGGGGAGATCTGCAGTGTGGCTCAGAAGGAGTTTCAGCAATATTATCCCCAGCCCGGCTGGGTAGAGCATGACGGGAGGGAGATCTGGGCCACCCAATATGCCGTGGCGGTGGAGGCTATGCAGAAGATTCCGGTATCCGCAGAGGAGATTGCAGCGATAGGAATTACCAACCAGAGGGAAACCACCCTGGTCTGGGATAAGGCTACCGGGGAACCTATTTGCCCGGCTATCGTCTGGCAATGCCGCAGGACGGCAGCCTTCTGTGATGAGCTGAAGAGCCGGGGATTGGCAGACCTCTTTCGGGCTAAAACCGGCCTGGTGCTGGATGCCTATTTCTCCGGTACCAAGCTGAAATGGATTCTGGATCACAAGTTGGGGGCCAGAGAGAGAGCCCGGCGCGGCGAACTTCTCTTCGGAACGGTGGAGACCTGGCTGATCTGGAAGCTGACTAAGGGGAGGATCCATGTCACGGATTATTCCAATGCCTCCCGGACTCTCTTGTTCAATATCCATACCCTGGACTGGGATCAGGAGATCCTGGATATTCTGGACATTCCCAGAGCCATGCTTCCGGAGGTCAAGCCCTCCGGCTGCCTCTATGGGGAGACAGAGGGGGAGTATTTTGGAAAACCCATCCCTATCGCCGGGGCAGCCGGAGACCAGCAGGCCGCCCTCTTCGGCCAGGCCTGTTTCTCCCAGGGAGATGTGAAGAATACCTACGGAACCGGGGGCTTTCTCTTGATGAATACAGGAGAGCTTCCGGTATCCTCGGAACATGGCCTGGTTACTACCATTGCCTGGGGCTTGGAGGGTAAGGTCACCTATGCCCTGGAGGGGTCTGTCTTCGTGGCAGGGGCAGCGATTCAGTGGCTGAGGGATGAGCTCAAGCTGGTGGAAACCGCTGCCGATTCGGAGGCCATGGCCCAGAAGGTCCGGGATACCAACGGCTGTTATGTAGTTCCGGCCTTTACCGGTTTGGGAGCTCCCTATTGGGACCCCTACGCCCGGGGTACGATTGTGGGGCTGACCCGGGGGGTGAACCGATACCATCTGGTTCGGGCCACCCTGGAATCCATCGCCTACCAGGTCAATGATGTGCTAAGAGCCATGGAGGCAGATGCCAAGGTTCGATTAACAGCGGTCAAGGCAGACGGCGGCGCCAGCGCCAACAACTTCCTGATGCAGACCCAGGCTGACCTCTGCGGCGTCCCCCTCTATTGTCCCCAATGCCTGGAGACCACTGCCCTGGGAGCTGCTTATCTGGCAGGTCTGACGGTGGGCTATTGGAAGGATAGGGAAGAAATCAAGAAAAAATGGAAGATGAGTCGGCTCTTCCAGCCCCTCCTGTCGGAAGAGGAGAGGCAGGAAAGGATCAAGGGCTGGAAAAAGGCTGTTCAATGCTCCTTCGGATGGGCCAGGTAGGATGCCGGAGGATGCCCCCGGCGAGAAAAGGAAGCCCCTGAAGGGGTACGAAAGCTAATGGAGAAAGAGGGGCTTCCGGTATTTTTGTAGCAGGTGCAGGAGGATCATGCCCAGAACCCCGCAGGAAATGACTTCTCCCAGTCCTACCGTCACCATAAAGTAGGGGATGGAACCCTCGAAGTGGTAGACGAAGGCCAGGATCCAGGGGACGATGAGGATATTGCTGACAATGGGGGGAAGGGCTGCCAGGCGGGGATGCCGGCGCAGGCCGTAGGTGCCCAGGGCTCCCAACAGGGTGGCCAGGCTGCCGAAGATCACGTCCAGCAGCAGCCCTCCGGTGAGAAAATTGGACAGAATGCAGCCTATGAACAGACCGGGGATGGCAGCAGAGGTGAAAAAGGGAAGAATGGTCAGGGCCTCTGAGAAGCGAACCTGAATGACATAACTGGACAGCCCCAGGGCATTGGCCGCCAGGGTCAGCAGGACATAGAGAGCAGCGATAGCGGCTCCCTGGGTGAGAAATAGAGCGTTCTTGTTCTTCATTTGTATGTCTCCTTTAGTTTTGTTTATTGTGAGGAAGGTCTCGAACTCACACTGGTCAGCGCCAGTCACGGGCGCCAACGATGGGGAGTATAACACGCCGGGACAAAAAAAGCAAGTTAAGATGGGTCCCTGTTTCCCCGACTTCCCCGGGGTTGCCTGTTTGCGATTCAGAAAGAGCGGTTGAAAAAAGCTCTTGTCATCTGTGCTGTGGCACTATATAATTGTCTACGGACACGAAAGAGAACACAGAACAGAAAGGTTCAAGAGACATGAAGAATTCCAATGATGCAATCCGGGATGCCCGTACCCTGGGTATTCCCAAAATGTTAATTCTGGGGCTACAGCATATGTTTGCCATGTTTGGCGCCACCATATTGGTGCCCATATTGGTGAACTCTTATTTTCAGGAGGCCTGCGGAGAAGGCTTAACCAAGGGCCTTACCGTATCCGTTACCTTATTTTGCGCCGGTTTCGGCACCTTATTTTTCCATGTATGCGCCAAGATGAAGGTGCCCGCATTTCTCGGATCCTCCTTTGCATTTTTGGGAGGCTTTTCTACGGTAGCCAACCTAAGCAATGGCATGTATGCCAATATGCCTGCCAATGAGAAGGTGGCTTATGCCTGCGGCGGTATCGTGATCGCCGGTCTTTTGTACCTGGTGCTGGCCTTGGTGATCCGCCTGGCTGGGGTGAAGCGAGTGATGCGCTTCCTGCCTCCGGTGGTAACGGGACCGGTTATTATCTGCATCGGATTGAGCCTGGCTTCCTCTGCCATCAGCAATGCTTCCAAGAATTGGCTGTTGGCTGTTATTGCCCTGGCAGTCATCATTATCTTTAATATCTGGGGCAAGGGAATGTTCAAGATCATTCCCATCCTCATGGGGGTGGTCATTGCCTATGGGGCTGCTTTGATCATGAATGCCTGTGGCCTGACCAATCCTGACGGCAGCGCTATTCTGGACTTTGCATCCATAGGGACGGCAGGCTGGATAGGAGTTCCGGCCTTTCAGATTTGCAAGTTTGATTTGACGGCCATTCTGGTGATGGCTCCCATTGCTATTGCTACTATGATGGAGCACGTGGGGGACATTTCTGCCATCTCTGCTACGGTAGGAGAGAACTATCTGGCTGATCCGGGTTTGCACAGAACCTTGATGGGGGATGGTCTGGCCACCTCCATCGCCGGATTTGTCGGGGGGCCTGCCAATACCACCTATGGGGAGAATACCGGAGTGCTGGAGCTCAGTCGTGTCTTCGATCCTCGGGTCATCCGGATCGCCGCTGTCTTTGCCTTGATCATCAGCTTTATACCCAAGGTATCAGCCATCATCGGAACCATGCCCTCTGCCATCATCGGCGGGGTCAGCTTCATGCTCTATGGTATGATCTCAGCCATCGGTGTGCGAAATGTGGTGGAGAATAAGGTAGATCTGACCAAGTCCCGCAACTTGATTATTGTAGGAGTTATCTTCGTATGCGGACTGGGCTTCAGCGACGGAATCACCTTCGTAGTGGGAGAGACCTCCATCACCCTGACTGCTCTGGCTATCGCGGCTATTGCAGGGATCCTGCTGAATATCATTTTGCCGGGCAACGATTATGAATTTGGGGTGAATGCCAAGGGGGATGAGAACCGGGGCATCCACCAGTAAATACCCATGCCACACATGGGATCCGGCATCGGCATCCATGCAGTGCCGCATGAGAACCGGCGCCGGCATAGAAGAAAGCTCACCCTCAGGACAATCTGGAAGGTGAGCTTTCTTTTGTGTCAAATTTCATATTGAGGGCGGACTGTTCCGCCCGCTACAGATGGGGGTGAGGCGATTTACCAGATCTCCGGGTGAACCTTGGAGCAGGTGAAGGCCAGGGATCCGGGCCCGATATGGCAGGATACGCTTAAGGACAGGGGGAAGATGAGAATCTCCTTGGCGTTGGGAAAGCTTTCCATCCCCTCTTTGCGGAATTCTTCGGCGGCCTCCAGATTATGAGACTGGATGACATCCAGGTTGATATTTTCTCCGAAACGATTCGCCATGTCATCCTTGATGGCCTGGGTCATAATCTTCTTGGCCTGGGCCATGGTTCGTGCCTTGGCGAAGGCATCCAGCTTCTCCCCTTGAATCTGCAGAACCGGTTTTAGCTTCAGCAGGGTACCGATGGCTGCCGCTGCCGGGGTGATACGTCCCCCTTGCTTTAGGTATTTTAAAGTTGCCACTGTGATATAGATGCTGGAATCAAAACGGGTGGCTTCCAGCCAATCCCCGATTTCAGCGGCGGACAGACCATTCCTGGCTTGCTGCTGTGCCTCGATGGCGGAATAGCGGAGGGTTCCGGAGATGCGCTGATTATTGACCACGCGGACACGTCCGTGATATTCCTCAGACAGCATGGAGGCAGTCTGGCAGGAGCCGGACAGGCCGCTGGACATGGGAATGTGTACGATTTCGTCGTAATTCTTGAGAAGCTTATCCCAAAGGGCAGAGACGGATTCTATGGAAGGCTGGGAGGTAGATACCTTGATGGTGGGATCCTCCTCCAAACGACGGAAGAACTCCGCCTGGTCCATGTCAACCTCCTCCAGATATTCTTTTCCATTCATAAAGAAAGGCATAGGCAGCATATAGAGCCCTAATTCCTCTGCCTGCGCCATGGTCATGCCGCAATTGCTGTC
>CAVJHW010000070.1:0-6893 GCA_963649395.1 Coriobacteriaceae bacterium
CCTTGAAACAATTGTAATTCAAACGGCCCCTAACAACTATGTACACGACATACAATTTTCCCGCCTTATTTTTTTCCTATCTTTGTGCATCAAAAAGCCGACTTCTTGCAAAAAAGAGGCCCCCTGTGCCACAGTCCGATCTTGGTAAAAAGGCAGACAAAAAAAGCAGGAACCTGCTTACCGCACAGGTTCCTGCCTTGGAGGATTATCTATCAAATTATCACAATTATTTCAAGTCCTATCTGGTCTCGAACAGAACTGCTCCCTGCCCCAGTAGGTTGTCCTGCAGCTCTTTAATATCCGACTGCAGAGCCCTAGGGGTGATCCCCTTCTTGACGGACAGAGCAGCTGCTGTTCCGGCGGCCTGGCCGGTTACCATGGTCTGATGCAGATATCTCAAGTAGGCCGGACGATCTGTAGATACGCACTTTCCGGCTGCCAGCAGATTCTCAATCTTCTTGGGCAGCAGACAGCGATAGGGAATATCATAAGAACCGCCGTCCTTGGGGAAGGCCATATCGTTCTTGCCATCATGACACACAGCCAGGGTATCCATCGCAGCTACATGATAGCCGCCTGCCTTGAAGGAGCTCTTTCCGATGGTATCCGGGAATTGACGGCATTCTGCCACGTCATCTCTGGTCAGAACATACTCGCCTACGATACGGGGACCTTCTCTGAGTCGAAGCTCGGTACAGGTTCTGGTGATATAAGCATGCTCAAATCCGGGTACATAATTCTTGAAGAATCTCCAAGCAATCATATTCTGCTTCCGGCATTCAATGTTGCATTTGGTCAGATCCCATGCATCCGTAGGAAGGGCATGATCGACCTGGGAGGAATGCTGGAAATGTGCCTGAATATGTCCGCCCTCCTTGGGGGTCAGGAAGAAGCCAGCTCCCGAGTAGGGATGCCAGTCGCCATTCTTCAGAGCCATATCCCGCAGCTCGTAGAAGCCCATAATCTCCCCCAGCTCCGTAACATTATAGCATTTTCTGTACATATCCCTTACTTCGTCAATGGTATTGGCATTTTCGTAGGGGAAAATCAGCTGCTTGAAGGAGAACTGCTCCGGGTTCGTGCGGATATAGGTCAAAAGCTTCTCCCAATCTACACCATCTACTGTAAAGGCCAGGGTATGGGGCTGGATGGTATCTCTGTCTACGCACTCTGTCTCGGCACCAGCCTGCATGGATACATATCCCTCGCCGGTAGAATCCACCACGATCTGTCCGTGAATGGTATTGCGGCCATTAGCATTTTCTACAACAACACCGGTAACGGTATCGCCTTCCTTCTCTACACCCACTACCAGCGAATCCAGCAGCAAATCTACCCCTTCCTCTTCCATCATCTCAAAGATCAGGGCTACCCACCAATCCGGATCGATGTAAGAAAAGGTATAAGCAGCCTTCTCACGGATGGGGCTCCGCCACTCAGGCAGGGCATGACCGCTCTTGAGCAGACGCTGATAGGTCTCCTCTACAATTCCGCCAACATCACGCTTGCCCTGAGAGTTAAAGAGGCGAGCATATGCGAATCCAGGAGGTCCCGAGAGGCTCATCTGGCCTCCCAGTACACCTGTTTTTTCAATCAAAAGAGTTTTCGCACCATTTCTGGCACTGGCAATCGCTGCTGCAACACCGGAGGTACCGCCACCGCAGACGATTACATCATATTTGGTATCATATCCCATAATCCTTCTCCTTTGCCAGGTATTTCATTATTTCTTCTTGAAATCCTCAATGGATTTCGCGATTGTTCCATCCGGAAGTCTCAAGGCTTCCACACAGCCCTCGCTGTGAAGGGCCCAGGGAAGAATGACTCCTGAGTGACCGCCACGTCCGCCGATAACAACAACCTCCACATCCTTGGGTGTCCGAGTTACAGGCAGGGGATGACGATTCTCCCACTCTTTGGGACGAACCGGTACCAAACCACGATTGCGTACCATGGGAACCTCATGATATACATACTGATGGATGTGCTCCTGGATCATTTCCTTGGTATATCCAGCCTTCTTCAGCATGATTCCATGATCGGGAGTCAGACAAATAATCAGGGGACCGGGCATATAAGCGTTGTTGGATCCCAAGGTTGTACAGCAGGCTGTAATGGTATCCAGCAGGTCATGTCCATTGAGGCTGAGGAAATCAATAATATCATGCAGAGGCTCTGCCTTCAGCACATATACTGTTGTGGTCTCGGAATCATAATGATCCTCATTGATCATGTTCCACTGCGCCAGCTCCGGCTCCTCGGCGAAGCAGTAGGTGAATTCAGCCTGGGAAGCGATACAATCCAGGTCACATACACCGGGTACGGAACGGAAGACATTCATCATAACCAGATTGACCGCACGACCGATGGTAGCATTGGCCGGATATCCGGGGCCCTGGCAGCCCTGCTTGCCGGATACCCCTACCTGCTGGGCAATCGGTCCGGAAACCAGCACCAGGTTGCCGCCCGGGTGGGAGGTCGTCACCGACTGGTTCAAGTTGTATTCCTTATGATTTAAAGCCTTAAAGGCCGCCACCAAGATAGGCATGGCATTGGGCTTACATCCAGCCATAATAGCAGCAATTGCAACATCCTTCACGGTAACACATTTTCCGCTGGGGCCACTGGGATCACAGAGAACCAAATCCTCGTCGAAGGGGCAATATTCCATCATCTTGGCATAACGTGCCTTGGTCGGCGGGATAATGGGAAGTCCGTCACTGATATGCTCTGCATTAAAGTAGTCATTGATTTCTTCCAGATAAGCACCCGGCTCCTTCAGGCCTTCCTCATCTGCCTCTATAGCAAAGGGAAGAATACCATCCTTAGCAGGAGCAACCTTATCCATCTTGGAATCGATATGAGCCAGCTTCTCCAGCTCCTCTCCATTGGTGGTCAGAGACTTCAGGATATAATCCCACTTCTTATCCACCTCCGCTGCTACCTCTTCCACAGTAGTAGACTGCATAATATCCACGGAGCACAGGCAGAGATGTCCGGCACGATAAAGGCCTACACCCTCTGTGATTCCGGTTCCTGGAGGCGCTGTCATATAGACAGCAGGAATTCCTAATTTTTCAAGTTCAATCGTTACTACGGTGGTGGAGGAGGAGGTTCCCATATCACCAAAGGCTACGATGGCAGCTACCGGATTCTCCTTGGCCAGCATAGCTGCGTAATCAGCCAGCATGGCAGCATCCTTACCGCGAACGGTCTCCGTATATTCCACCCAATTGGTAGCTCCGATCTCCGTCAGATGCTCCTTGATGCGGTCAAACACGGTGTAATAATTACAAAAGCCAAGTTTTGTGTTGTTGTAAAACAGAATTTTGCCTTTTTTCAATTCTTCCAGACTGACCCGCTTTGCCAGCTGGATCACTTGTCTTTCCTGATATCCTCTGGGATCCAGGATTTGATTCAGATTCTGCGACATTCTTGTATTATCTCCTTTCTCTTCCTGTTTTTTATCTTATCTATACTTTACCTTCCTGCCTGATATTTCACAATTCCCTTTGGAGGCCGGGAACATTCCGAATATGAATACCTGATTTGACTCCCACTCAATGCTGAATGGTGATCCATTTCACCTCTGTATATTCCTCTACGGAGAAGGGTCCATTCTCACGGCCTACGCCGCTTTGCTTCACTCCACCAAAGGGGGCTCTGGTAGAACCCACTACCGTAGATTCGTTGATATGCACCATTCCGGCTTCCATTCTCTCCGAAAGATTCATGGCCAGGGTCAGGTCATTGGTAAGGATGGAGCTGGAAAGCCCATATTGGTTGTCATTGCACAGACGCAGACCTTCCTCCGCATCCTTTGCACTTACCACTGCAATCACCGGGCCAAAGCATTCCTCGTAGAAGACCTTCATGTCCGGGGTCACATCTGCCAGCAGGGTAGCCTCGTAGAAGGCTCCCTGATGGTGTCCCCCTGCCAGAAGGCGGGCGCCCTTGCTGACAGCGTCCTCCACTAATTCATCCAAGAATTGACAATGGTCTGCTGTAATCAGAGGACCGATAATGGTTGCAGGATCATGGGGATCTCCCATGGGCTGCGCCTGGGCTTTTTCCGCCAATCTTTGGCAGAATTCCTCATAGATGGCTTCCTCCACTACGATCCGTCCGGAAGCCATACAGATCTGTCCCTGATGGAAGTATCCGCCAAAGGCCGCCAAGTCTGCAGCCTTTTCCGGATCATAATCCTTCAATACTAGCATGGGATTCTTGCCCCCCAGCTCCAGGGAATACTTCTTGAAGCTGGCTGCAGCTTTTTGTGCCATTTGCAATCCCACGGCACTGGATCCGGTCAGGGCAACCATGGCCACCCGGGGATCCGTCGCCAGCTTATCTCCCACTATTTTCCCGGAGCCCGGCAGTACACTGAATACCCCCTTGGGCAGTCCGGCTGCCTCAAAGCACTTAGCCAACACCAGTCCTGAGATAGGTGTATAGGAGGCCGGTTTCAGGATAAAGCTGTTGCCCATGGCCAGGGCAAATGCCACCTTATCAATGGCCAGAAACAGGGGATAATTGAAGGGGGCAATTCCCACGACCACTCCCAGGGGATTACGGACATAATAGGAAAAGTGATTCTTATATTCTCCCTGCACAACCCCTCCGGTAATCCGGCTGCATTCACCAGCCGCTGTCCGCATCAGATCCACGCAGCTTGCGATCTCAGCCGTCATCTTGATATAGGAGGATCCACTTTCGTCAATCAGATCGTCTAGGAAGTCCTGACTATGGCTTTCCAGATAGTCCGCTGCCTTCAAAAGAATCCTTTCCCGCTCCTTGGCCAGTGACCGCCCCCATTGCTTCTTTGCTTCATAGGCTCCTGCCAGAGCCGCTTCCACCTCTTCCTCTCCGGCTGCCGCAACCTTGCAAAAGCTTTCCCCGGTGGCAGGGTTGGTATTCACGATCCAGCCTCCCTTGGCCGGTTTTACCCACTCTCCATTCAGAAACAGGTCAAATTCCTTCATCTTAGCCTTCCTTTCCTCCATGGTCAGGGCTGCACAGGCAGCCTTGGAATCTCTATTTCAGCATCTCATGCAGCTTGGCGACCGTTCCCTCCAGGCCAAATCCATACTTGTCATAAAGCTCCGGTCCGTCACCAAATCCGGGATAGAGCTGGGGAATTCCCATACGGGTAAACTTGCAATTCAGGTTATGATCTGCAATCACCTCGGCCACTGCACTTCCCAGCCCACCGATGGTATAATGATCCTCTAAGGTAAGGATACCACCTGTCTCTTGGGCAGCCTTGATGACAGCCTCCTCATCCACCGGCTTCAGGGTATGCATATCCAGCACTCTTACGGAGATTCCCTCCTTTTCCAGAGAATTGGCTGCATCCACTGCCTGGCTCACCATAACGCCGCAGGCAATGATGGTAATATCCTTACCAGCCTTGGTCTCGATAGCCTTGCCAACCTTGTAATCCACCTGACCGGGCTGATAGACCACCGGCTCTCCCTTTCCTCTAGCCAGACGGATATAAACCGGACCCGGATAATCCTCGGTAGCCAACAGAATATCCCGAACAATGCCCGGATCTCCCGGAACGATTACAGTCATATTGGCCATGGCACGAACAATGCCCAGATCCTCCATGGCGTTGTGGGTCGAACCGCCGGTTGATGTCAAACCGCCATTGGTGGCAATAATACGAACCGGAAGATTCTGGTAGCAGACATCAGTACGAAGCTGCTCGCAGGCTCTCATGGAAGCGAAGGTGGACATGGTAGTCACATAGGGAATATTGCCCTCCAGGGCCAGACCTGCTGCCATTCCCACCATAGTCTGCTCTGCAATACCTGTATTGATAAATCTCTCAGGGAAGGCCGCCTTACAGCCCTTCACACTGCAGGTACGCATCAAATCTGCTGTCAAAACATAGATTTTCGAATTACGGGTTCCCATCTCCTGGAGAGTATCTCCACAAATGGTTCTGGAAGCCGCAAACTGTCCAAAATTAAACGTTACTCCCATGTCACTCTCCCCTTTCTTGATTCCAGGCTTCTTCCACCTCAGCCAGGGCACGCTTCATATCCTCTTCACCCAGAGATCCCGCATGCCAATCCGGATTATTCTCCATGAAGGAAACGCCTTTGCCCTTAACGGTACGGCAAATCACAACCGTGGGAACATCCGAGTCCGTGGGGGGCAGGTGGTCGATGGCATCCACCAGCTGGTTCATGTCATGGCCATCTACCTCCATCACATTCCAGCCAAAGGCCTTCCATTTGTCTGCATAGGGCTCCATCCGCATTTCCTTCTCGGTGAAGTCATCCAATTGCAGCTTATTGCGGTCTACAAAGACCACCAGATTGCCCAGGTTATATTGATGGGCATTCAGGGCAGCCTCCCAGGTGGTTCCCTCCTGAGATTCTCCGTCACCCAGCAGCACTACCACCCTGTGACTTTCCTTCTTTACTTTGGCGGAAAATGCCATGCCGCAGGCGATAGGCAATCCATGTCCCAGAGAACCGGAAGAAGTCTCTACACCGGGAAGATTCACCTTACAGGGATGCATGCCATAGGCACTGTTTAATTTCCCATAGGTCCTCACAATCTCATCAAAATCAAAGAATCCACGCAGCGCCATGGTAATATACATGCCCACAGCCCCATGCCCCTTACTCAGGATAAAACGATCCCGGTCCGGCATCATGATATCCTTGGGGTCTACATGTAATCCATAGTGATAGAGGGCTGTCATGACATCCGTCATGGACAGATCGCCTCCGATATGCACACTTCCTTCAAAGGTACCACACAATGTCAGAAGATTGACACGCATCTGGTATGCCTTTTCCTTCAGATTCCTTACAGCCTCTTGATCAGCCATAGATATTCCTCCCTTCTTGCAGCTTCTGCTGCCAGCTGCTAAC
>CAVJHW010000070.1:6903-13296 GCA_963649395.1 Coriobacteriaceae bacterium
TATATTGATTTATGAAACAATTCAAACGCTTCCACTGCCTGGGTAAGCGGCATTATTTTCCCTATTATCTTATCCGTCTGCACTCTCGGCATCAGCTGTATCGTCCTCGGGAAGAGATAATGGCTGGTAAATACCGTTTGTATCGACGCTTCCTTCATATATAGCTTGTACAGATTCAGCGGCATCTCATACTCTGGCGGAAATACTGCGAAATACGTTACCTTGCCGCATCTCGCCACCAAATCCAGACAAACATCCGCTGCCTTGGGGGAACCCGACACCTCAAAGACGTGATCATATCCCAATCCGTCTGTGATTTCCAATCCTCGAGCCGTCAGATCATCGTTAAAAGGATCCAAAGCATATTCTGCTCCCATGGCCAATGCCAGCTCTCTTTTCTCCGGAACCGGATCAATTGCTGTAATTCTGGCACCGCCTGCCAATAAAACCATGTTCAATAGGATAGAACCAATTCCGCCAATCCCGGATACCGCAACGGTCTGACCATGGCGAATTCCCGCCAAATCCATGGCGCGCACGGTGCATACAGCTGGTTCTGTCAATGCATATCTTCGCAGATCTGCATCCTGGGGAATCTTGTATACCGCACTGATATCTACCACCATATATTCACTGAATGCCGCCACTGCCTTAGCCTGTTGGCAATACTGGGGCATTCCTCTCTTGCACATGGGACATTTTCCACAGACAGAGATAGGGGCAACCACCACCTTATCTCCCACCTGATAGCCATAGGCCTCTGTCCCCTCCCCCAGCTCTGTGATAACACCGGAAGCCTCATGTCCCAGAGGGATTCCGGGCTGAGCGCCCAGAACCCCCATGGTAACCATATGAACATCGGTCGCACACAACGCAGCATAAGCGGTTTTTATCTTCACCATACCAGGCTGTACCTGCGGAACTTCCACATCCCGAACCTCAATGCGATCCTTTTCCGCAAAATAAACCGATTTCATTTTCATCATTATCCCAGCTTCTCCTCACGAATCTCATCGATGGTCTTCCACTCGAAGGGCAGGATCTTGCAATATTGCAGATCCGGATCATAATATTCTTCCTCCCAATTGTCCTTGGTGATAGCACCATTGGGAAGATCGGATGCTGCCGGAAGATTGCTGGCATCATAGCCCTCCTCGAAGATCATATGAATCAGATCCACACAGGCAGACCCATTCAGGTTGGGGCTGTTATAACCGGTTACCAGCATCTCTCCGCTCTCCAGATAGGGGAACATCTCCTGTCCGCCGTCTGCTGCACAACCTACATAGATATCCTTGCCGGGGGTAAGACCTGCATCCTTGATGGCCTTGATGGCACCTGCCCCCATGGGATCACAGGAAGCCATGATCAGATTGATGTCCGGGTTGCCGGCGATGATATCCTCTGCTGCGGACAAACCGCCTTCATTGGTCCACTCGCCCTGTCCCTGGGCAACGATTTCAAAATCCCACTTGTCGCTGGAGAATTTACCCTTGTCACGCAGCTCATTGAAGAGGTTATTTCCCTCCAGATAAGCATCCTCTTCACAGGCAAAGGGAGTTCCCTCCTGCTCTGCTCTCCGATAAAGGATACCTGCAATCATACCATTGATCCGGCTCTCGTCGATGGTATGTCCCATCTGACCCAGGATAGCCGCTGCCCTAATATGCTGTCCCTCGAAGAATTCTCCCATATAGAGTCCTGACTCCCAGCCGCCAAAATAGTTGTTGGCAAGGACGGAGGTAACTACCGGCACATCCTCAGCAAAGTCTACACCTGCACCGATTACAACGATACCGGCCTCTACCGCTCTCTTCACATCGGCAGCAGCTGCGGTAACATCCATGGGATTCAGAATGATAGCGTCATATCCGGCGGTGATCATGGATTCTACGTCTGCACTCTGCTTGGAAATATTGCCATCTGCGCAAAGCATAACCAGCTCATAGCCATAGTCATCTGCGGCCTTCTGGGCACTGTCGATCATTTCTGTAAAGAAGGCGCTTCCCATCTGACCCATGGACAGGCCAATGGTCAGGTCACTCTTGGACTCGGTAGGCAGAGCCTTGTCAATGCTGCTTCTGTCTGCCATATCCGGAGATACCAGACCGCTCAGAGCATTTCGCTCTGTCAAGGTGTAGATCTCATGAAGCCCGGTGGAAGCAGAAGAGCTGCTGGATTCCGAAGCAGAGGACGCGCTGGAGGCAGAAGATGCGCTGCTTGCACTACTTGCGCTGCCGGTGCTGCTTGCACTACTTGCCGATCCTGAATCAGAAGAGGCCCCCCCACATCCTGCCAGACAGCCGACTGCCATGGCCGCTGTTAACACCATTGCCAACATTTTCCTGTTTTTCATACTTTCCTTCTCCTTTCGTATGCAATTTATCTTATCTTATCCCTTCTTGTTGCCGATACTCTTGAGCAACACAGAAGCGATAATAATTGCACCCTTTGCCACTTTTTGCGGATATGCCGCAATACTTAACAGATTCATGATATTACCGATCAAAGCCATAATCAGAACACCGATAATGGTATTCACTACGGAAGCCTTGCCACCCTCCAGATTGGCGCCGCCGATTACAACAGCTGCGATGGCATCCAGCTCATAACCCCCGGATACGGTAGCTGCCGTACCGATGGAAGCTCGACAGGTTACGAAGATACCAGCCAGGGCACTTAAGACACCACAGATGGTATAGGCCGCAGCCTTGTATACATTGACATTAATTCCAGAAAGACGAACCGCCGTCTCATTGCTTCCGGAGGCAATCGTCAGACGTCCGTAAGCTGTCCACCGAATCAGAAAAACAAAAAGCAAAATAATCAACAAGGTAACATAGACAGCAATGGGAATTCCAAGCAATGGATCCTTGATCTCCGAAAAGGCAACCAAAGCCTTAGAGGCCGGACTGTCCGGCAAACGGATGGGCTGACCGTTGGTCAGGATATAAGCCATTCCCTGAGCCACTGTCATCACCGCCAGGGTGGCAATAAAAGCCGCCATTTTGCAATAAGCAACCAAAACTCCATTCAAGAGGCCCAATACTCCGCCTACCAGTGCAGTGATCAGAACTGCCCCCACGAGGGAAGGAAGAGAGGTAAAGTTGGCCTTTGCCAGCAGCAAAGCCACTACTACGCTTCCCACTCCTAGGATGGCCCCGCAGGACAAGTCAATGCCCCCGGTCATAATCACCAGCATACAGCCAATGCCCACCAGGCAATAGGGAACCTGCTGTCTCAATACATTGACAATATTTCTCTGAGACAGAAAATTAGATGAAAGACAGCTGGATACGATAATCAAGAGAATAAAGATGATAATCGTATTGTTGTCTAAGAAGAACTTTTTGAGGTCAAATTTTTTCGCTGTACTTGCCTCATTCATACTCGTACCCTCCAATGTCTTAGACTCATGCTTAGGAATTCACACCCATAGAATAGGCAATCAGGTTTTCCTCCGAGAATTCGCTTCTGGGAAGCTCTCCCTTCACCTCGCCGCCCCGCATCACGATGACTCGGTCGCACATGCCCATGATCTCCTGCATCTCTGAGGAAATCATGACTATGGAATATCCTTTTTCTGCAAATTCGTTAATGATCTTATAAATCTCCCGCTTGGCGCCTACATCCACACCACGCGTCGGCTCATCCAATAACAAAATCCGGCATTTTGAGGCAAGTAGCTTGGCAATCGCAACCTTCTGCTGATTGCCGCCGGACAGGCTGGAAACGTCATTTTCTATGCTTCCCACCTTAATCGACAGCTGATCCACCATCTCATTTACATATTGGGTTTCCTTCTTCCCCGATAATTTACCAAAGGCCTGTCGAAAGAGCTTGAGACAGCCCAGGGTAATATTGTTGCGGATGGGCAATTGAAGCAAAACCCCCTGGGTCTTGCGATCCTCCGGAAGCAGACCAATGCCATGCCTGATGGCATCTCTGGGATTCCGGATCTGAACCTCTTTCCCATCCAGATAGATTTTGCCTGCGTCCTTCTTATCCTCTCCAAAGATGGCTCTTACGGTCTCCGTTCGTCCTGCTCCTACCAGACCGTTGATACCCAGGACCTCTCCCTTGCGGACTTCAAAGGATACGTGCCTCACCTTGCCCTCCACACAGATATCCTCCACCCGGAAGTTGACTTCACCAATCACCGCATTTCTCTCCGGATAATAATCCTGCAGCTCACGGCCTACCATCTTATTGGCCAGGTCCTGCTTGGTGATGGAATCGGTGGAGAAGGTATCGATATAATGGCCGTCCCGCATGATGGTGATACGGTCGCACAGTTCCATTACCTCTTCCAGTCGATGGGAAATATAAATAATGGCAACGCCTTCTGATCGGAGCTTGCGCAGGAGTTTGAAGAGCTGCACCACCTCTTTGTTGGACAATACGGAGGTGGGCTCATCCAGGATCAGAACCGATGCATTCCTGGACAGGGCCTTGCAGATCTCCACCACCTGCTGGTAGGCCACAGTCAGACCCCCTACTTCATCGGTTGCCTTAATATTGGAAAATCCGGTTTCGTTCAGATATTCCTGGGCCTTGCTCCTCAATTCCTTCCATTTGATAATCTTGCTGTCCTTGTTCAGATTATCGATGAAAATATTCTCAGCCACGGTCAGATCATTGACCAGCATAAGCTCCTGGTAAATGATAGAAATGCCATGCTTCATTCCATCCTTGGGAGTTTTGATATCTACCGGCTGACCATCCAGATAAATCTCACCGCTATCCTTAGTCAGCGAACCCACCAATATCTTCATTAGGGTGGATTTACCGGCTCCATTCTCCCCCATCAGGGCATGAATCTCGCCTCTTTTCACCTGTAATGCCGCATGATCCAGAGCCTTAACACCACCGAAGCTTTTGCAGATATCCTTCATCTCAATCCGGTATTCTGACTTGCTCATAGATTCCTCCTATCTGGCCAGCATATAACCCCCGTCTACCGTGAGAACCGCTCCTGTAATCTGCTCTGCTGCCTCACTGGCCAGGAAAACAGCCGCTGCGCCAATCTCTATGGGCTTTCCGAACCGGCCTGTGGGAGTCTGCTTCAGCCAATAATCTGTCCAGCCCTTGGTCTCCCCTTCATCCGGTACTCCCACCACCAGGTCCGTCGCCGTATAACCGGGGGCTATGGCATTGACCCGTATTCCGTATTGCGCCCACTCATAAGCCAGACATTTGGTCAGCTGATCTGCCGCCGCCTTGGCTGCATTGTAGGAGCAGCTCTTCTGGGGAATGTTGACAATGCGGGAGGAATTGGAGGTGATATTGATAATCCTGCCATACCCCTGCTTCTTCATCTGAAGACCGGCATAATGGCACATGAGGAAGGTTCCGTTCAGATCCACATCCAGAACCTTGTACCAACCGCTCAGATCCTCGGTATCCTCCATGGCATCAAAGGGAGTGGCAATGCCTGCATCATTGACCAGAATATCCAGCTTTCCATAGTCCTTGACTACCTCCGCCACCACCCGCCGGGCATCCTCCTGTTTGGTGACATCTCCGGAATAAAAGCGGTGGTTTCCGCCGAAGTTCTCTAACTCCTCGATGGTCTGCAAGGCACTCTCCTTATTTCGGCACATAATGGCAACATCGGCGCCGCTTTGGGCCATGGCCTGGGAGATTCCTGCTCCGATCCCCTTGTTGCCTCCCGTGATCAGAACAACCTTCCCCTGCAAGGAAAAGGCATCCTTCATTGTTTCAATCATGTCCCTTCCTCCTACCTGCTGCAGTCAAAGACCAGCTTGGCATACTTGCCGGACTTCTGGTCTGCGTAGGCCTGGCTGCATTCATCCAGAGAATACAGCTTCTCGATCACCGGCTTGAAGTTCATCTGGGGAAGCATCTTCACCGCTCTGGGGAAGGATTCCTGGGCCAGATACATGCCCTGAATCCTCAATTCCTTGCGGTAGGTATATTCCAGCAGATTCATGGACATCTCATAATCCCTGCGATACATGGACATGAATACCAAATGAGCCCCCCGGGCTGCGAAGTCCAGGGTCTTGCGAGCCGCCGGTCCATTTCCGGAGGATTCGATGATGGCATCAAAACCCTTGCCTCCGGTAACCTTCAAAACCTGATCCTCAATATCCTCATCCAGGGGATTCATTACATAATCAGCCCCCATCTCCAGGGCCCGCTCCCGCTTTCCTTCCTGGGGCTCCAGGACCGTCACACGACCGGCTCCCCCTCTCTTGAGCAGCTGGGTCATCATCAGGCCGATGCCGCCGCCGCCGGACACTGCCACATGGGCTCCCATCCGGAAATCCGCCAATTCCACTGCCCGAACCGCAATATTGAAGGGCTCCGTCAGGGCCGCATCCAGCAGGCTTACCCCATCCGGAATCTTATAGACCTGATCCTCATGCC
>CAVJHW010000071.1:0-12874 GCA_963649395.1 Coriobacteriaceae bacterium
CCGCCAGGATATGTACACTCCACGCCTCGGGAGTTGGCAACAAAAAGCCGCAAGCGCCAAACCAATTCATCGGTTCCGTTCTTGCGGCTTTCTTCTCTCTTGTCTCTTTGCTTGCTCTTTACTTTGCGTAATCTGTTACGCGGCTTTCACGAATTACATTCACCTTGATCTGTCCCGGATATTCCAGATCCTTCTCGATCTGCTTTGCAATATCCCGAGCCAGCAATACCATATCCGAGTCATTGACCTGTTCCGGTACTACCATGACACGGATCTCACGCCCTGCCTGAATAGCAAAAGACTTCTCTACTCCCTTGAAGGAGTTGGTGATATCTTCCAGTTGCTTCAATCTGTTGGTATATGTTTCCAGAGTCTCCCTGCGTGCCCCAGGTCTTGCAGCAGATATGGCATCTGCCGCCTGAACGACACAGGCAATCAGGGATTGGGGTTCTACATCGCCATGATGCGCCTCCACGGCGTTCACGATCAGGGCGGATTCCTTGTACTTTCTGCACAGGTCTGCACCGATCTGAATGTGGGAGCCCTCCACCTCATGGTCGATGGATTTTCCAATATCATGCAGCAGTCCGGCCCTCTTAGCAGTCCGGACATCCAGTCCAATCTCACCGGCCAAAAGTCCGGTCAACTGTGCCACTTCAATGGAATGCTTCAAAGCATTTTGTCCATAGCTGGAACGGAACTTCATACGTCCCAGCAGACGAACCAATTCCGGATGAATTCCATGCACACCGACTTCCAGAGTCGCTGCCTCACCTTCCTCACGGATGGCTGCGTCCACTTCCTTTTGAGCCTTCTCCACCATCTCCTCAATGCGAGCCGGATGGATACGGCCGTCAACAATAAGCCTTTCCAAAGCGATCCTGGCCACCTCACGGCGGATGGGATCAAATGAGGATAAAACCACAGCCTCCGGTGTATCATCGATGATCAGATCCACGCCTGTCAGCGTCTCCAAAGTACGGATGTTCCGACCCTCACGGCCGATGATCCGACCCTTCATCTCATCTCCCGGCAGCTGTACTACGGATATCGTAGTTTCTGCAACGTGATCCACTGCACACTTCTGAATGGCAGTGACCACAAATTCCTTGGCCTTACGGCCTGCTTCTTCCTTGGCCTTGCTTTCCAATTCCTTGTAAAGCTTGGCTGTGTCAATCTTTACTGCGTCTTCAACAGATTTTAAAAGATACTCTTTTGCTTGTTCGGAGGTCCAACCGGAGATTCTCTCCAGTTCCTGTACTCCTTGGTCGTGTAATTCGTCAACTTTCTTTTCTTTCTTCTTTAACTCTGTCTCTCTTGCTGCTAGGTCATTCTCCCGACGCTCCAGCGCATCCGCCTTCCGATCCGCAGATTCCTCCTTGGACAACACACGTTTTTCATACTTTTGCAGTTCCGATCTGCGTTCCCGATATTCCCGATCCTGTTCGTTCTTGACTTTCAGGTTCTCTTCCTTTGCTTCCAGGAGCGCTTCTCTCTTCTTCGTTTCAGCCGTTTTCAAGGCCTCGTCTATTATGTTTCTGGCTTTTTCCTCAGCAGTACCAAGAGTTTCCGCATCTTCCTGAACCTTCTTGGCAACCGCTGCCTTACCGGCAAGAGGAACTGCAATAAGCACGGTGACAACCACAGCAATGACTGCACTGATAATGATAGGTACAATCACTACAGGAGCACCTCCTTATTAAGTTTTCATTGTACAAAACAATCGCAACATGTCAATTTTATACTGTTTTTAGACGTTTGTCAATTACCCCCCGCATCGAATGTGAAAATTTACCATGAAAGCCCCGGACGGCAGACACGAACTGTGGGATGCTCGCATCCCACAGCTTCCTTATTCTCTTCCCTCCGCCTGGTATTCCCGCAAGACCCTCCATATGTCTGACGAGGCAAATCCCTTTCTCGCCAGATAAGCAAAGACCCGCCGCAGCTCCTTTTCCTCCATAGGATGGGGAGGACCGGCCTTCTTCACCAGAAGGTCGGCCACCAGCTGGGTCTCATCCTCCGGAAGCTTTGCCAGCGCTTCCTCTATCTCTTCCTCTGCGATTCCCTTTTCTTCCAGAAAGGCTCTGAGCATCCTGCGGCTCTTCTTGCCTCCGGCGCTGATCACATAATTCTCCGCATAACGTCTGTCATTGACATAGCCATAGGACTTCACATAGTCCAGGGCTTCCTCTGTCGCCTCCGGATCAAAACCTGCCTGGGAGAGTCTTCCTCTCAATTCCTGTTCCGACCGATCCCTGGCCATCAGAAGCTGCATAGCCTTGCGCACAGCCTCCTTGCCCCTCTTCTCTTTCGGATCCATATTTATTCTCCGTCAGAGGTCTGTCCGGCTTCTTCGGCGACGGTCTCCCCGGCTTCTTCTTGTCCAAAGACAGATCCTGCTTTCCCTCCGGCAACCTCCTGCAGATGGAAGGCTTCCCGTACCTTATTCTCAATCTCTTCCAGCAATTCCCTGTGCTCTGCCAGATAGGCCTTGGAATTCTCCCGGCCCTGTCCCAGCTTGCTGCCATTGTAGGCAAACCAGGCGCCGCTCTTCTGTACAATATTCATCTTAGTTGCCAGATCTAGCACATCTCCCTCCCGGGATATGCCCTTGCCATACATAATATCGAACTCTGCCTCCCGGAAGGGGGGGGCAATCTTGTTCTTCACCACCTTAACCTTGGTTCGGTTACCTACGATGTCCCCATTTTGCTTCAGGACATCTGTCTTTCTTACATCCAGTCGAACAGAGGAATAGAACTTCAAAGCCCGACCGCCGGTGGTGGTCTCCGGGTTGCCGAACATGACGCCGACCTTTTCTCTTAGCTGGTTGATAAAGATCACAACACAGTTGGTCTTACTGATGGCCGCGGTCAGCTTGCGGCAGGCCTGGGACATCATCCGGGCGTGCAATCCCACATGAGAATCTCCCATATCCCCATCGATCTCCGCCTTGGGCACCAGGGCAGCCACAGAGTCTACAATAATGATATCCACAGCTCCGGAGCGAACCATGGTCTCCGTAATCTCCAGGGCCTGCTCCCCATTATCCGGCTGGGAAATATAGAGATTGTCGATATCCACACCGATATTCCGGGCATAGACGGGATCCAGAGCATGCTCCGCATCAATAAATCCGGCAATGCCCCCCCTCCTCTGTACCTCTGCCACCATATGCAGGGCAACGGTGGTCTTACCGGAAGATTCCGGTCCGTAGATCTCAACAATTCTTCCCTTGGGAATGCCCCCCAGACCCAAGGCAATATCCAAGCTCAGAGATCCGGTGGGGATCGTCTCCACATTCATATTCGCCCCATTATCCCCCAGCTTCATCACTGCGCCCTTGCCATACTGCTTCTCAATCTGTCCCAAAGCCGCCTCCAGGGCAGTCATCTTATCCTCCTGATTTGCCATAATTGCAAAGCCTCCTTACAAATGAACAAATGTTCGTTTCCTGTTAAAATAATAATACAATCTCATCTTCCTGTCAAGCACTTAATCTTCAGCCTATGATGCTCTACTGTCCTGCTGACAACCAACTGCTACATATATCTGATGGGGGGAATCCGGGCAGAAACGCCCTAAAGACAATTATCAGTATAACAAACCCTAGGGAAAAAGGCAACAGATACTTGATAGGTTCCAGACACTTGATAGGTTCCGGACACTTTATCCCTAGCTCCGGAGGAAAAGAGAGGGCGGTGCAGGGGGAGTCCGGCTGGCCGGGCTTCCCCTGGAAGAAGCACCCACCGGCCAACGGCAGCTGCAGGGGGGGACGTCAGTGAGAAGTCTCTGGGCGCCTTCCCTCCACCCTGGAATCTCCGCGATCAATAACAACTTGATAACCGATGGACTGCATCCGGCTCTCCAGGCAGCGGCGGCACTCTGCCGCCTCATCCCCGGTGCAGATCTTATTGTCATAGAGTTCGTATTTGGCCCGAACCCCCAGGGGAGACAGGTTAGGCATTACCACATTGGCACCTGCCAGGATACCCTTTTCCCGCCCTTTGGGGTCGATCGTTCCCAGGGCTGTGGTGGCAGGGAGCAATATGCCGGGAGAGATGAGGCGGATGAGGGACAGGAGAAATAGGGTCATCTCCAGACTTCCGGCCTTTTCTTTCCCAAAGGGGGTCTCCCGATGGGGGATAAAGGGACCGATGCCGCACATAGCGGGGTTGAATTCCTCGATGAACTTCAGATCCAAAGCCAGACAGTCTGCTGTCTGGAAGGGGGAGCCCACCATGAAGCCGCAGCCCACCTGATAGCCGATTTCCTTCAATTCCTGCAGACATTGCATCCTGTGGGAAAAGGACATTTCCGCCGGATGCAGCTTCCCGTAGTGGGCTGCATCTGCCGTCTCATGGCGCAGGAGATAGCGGTCTGCCCCTGCCTGGTGCAGACGCTGATAGCTCTCTTGGGAGCGTTCCCCCATAGACAGAGTGACGGCACAATCCGGATAGGCCTCCTTCATCTCTCGGACAATCCCCTCCAGGCAGTCATCATCAAAGAAGGGATCCTCCCCGCCCTGCAGGACGAAGGTGCGAAAGCCCAGCCGATAGCCCTGATGACAGCAGTCCAGAATCTGACCCGGCGTCAGGCGATAACGGCTGCAGGCAGAATTGCCCCTGCGAATACCACAATATAGGCAATTATTTTTGCAAATATTGCTAATCTCGATCAATCCCCGAATATAGACTGCATTGCCATAGACTCTCTTTCGGAGGTTCACTGCCTTTTGAGCAAGATAAGCAGCCGCTTCCTCGTCGCGGCTGCTTATCAAACAGGCATACTCCTCGATTTCCAGGCTATGCCTCTGCTCCAGGGTATCCACCAGATCTCTTACCTTATTATCCATACTCTGAATCTCATTTCCTCTTCCATACCGAAGAGCCCTGTTGGCTTGTCCTCTTACAGACCACAGAGCTCTGCCAACTTATCACTTTTCAGGCCATGGGACTCTGGCAGCTTGGCCCCTTACAGGTCAAAGAGTTCTGCCAACTTATCTTCCTTCAGCTGGGCACCGATGACACAGATCCGACCTGTATACTCCGGCTGCCCTTCTCTGATATCTGTCTCCTCCGGTACCATGTCAAAATAGATCCATTTGCCATCTGTCCCTTCCACCATACCCTTGGCTCGAAGGACAGTTCCGTAGATCCTATCCTTTGACAAGGCCTGGAGGATCTTCTCAACAGCACTCCTGTCATACTTGCGGATGGTCTCCTTCCCCCAACTGGTGAAAACCTCATCCGCATGGTGGTGATGGTGGCCATGAGGATCGTGACCACAACACTCATGATCGTGGCCATTGTGATCATGGTGGTGCTCCTCATGGTTGTGACCGCAGCACTCGTGATCGTGGTCATCGTGATGGTCATGGTGTTCCTGATGGTCGTGATCGCAGCACTCGTGGTCATGGTCATCGTGATCATGGTGGTGCTCCTCATGGTCGTGATCGCAGCACTCGTGGTCATGGTCATCGTGATCATGGTGGTGTTCCTCATGGTCGTAACCGCAGCACTCGTGGTCATGATGGTGGTGATGGTGGTGGTGGTGGTCGTGGTCTTCCTCGTCTTCCACGAGACTCAGGTCGATTTTGACTCCTTCCATAGTCTCCAGGAGCTTCTGGCCTCCCAGCTGGGCCGCCGGGGTGGTGATGATGGTGGCATGAGGATTCAATCCCCGCAGAAGCTCCAAGGCCTCAGTAACCTTCTCATCGCTGGCCTTCTCCGTGTCGGTTCGGCTGAGAATGATGGTGCTGGCGGCTTCTACCTGATTCTTGAAGAATTCTCCGAAATTCTTCAAATACATCTTACATTTCAGGACGTCCACCACGGTGGTGGCACAATTCACCACCACCTGGGCCTCCTCCGCCACCCCTTCTACGGCATGGATCACATCCGAGAGCTTTCCTACACCGGAGGGCTCAATGATGATTCTCTCAGGATGATATTGATCGACTACCTCCTTCAGGGCAGTTCCGAAATCTCCCACCAGGGAACAGCAGATACAGCCGGAATTCATCTCTCGGATCTCAATACCCGCATCCTTCAAAAAGCCCCCATCGATACCGATCTCTCCGAATTCGTTTTCAATCAGAACCACCTGCTTGCCCTTCAAGGCCTCCGACAGGAGTTCCCGGATCAAAGTTGTTTTCCCGGCTCCCAGGAAGCCGGATATAATATCTATCTTCGTCATACGTACACCTCCGCTGCTTATTCTATCTCAAGAAGGCGTCCGGCCTCAAGGGCCGGACGCCTTCTTATCACCTTGCTCTTATCATCAACCGTTAATCATGAAGTTCAGCAGCTTGTCTACGTCTTCCTTCTCAGAAGCAACGATCTCCAGCTCCGGAATCTCCCCATTGGAGAAGATATTGGCCAGAGATACATACTGGCACAGCTTGGACTTAAGATTCAATCTGTCTCCCTCGCCGGTTACCAGCTCTACACGACCCTTGCAGCTGTCTACTACTTCAAAAAATTTGTCAATGTCTTTGATATTCTCAATCTTCACGGTAAATACCCTCCTGTGTCCTCGCGTGTCAATGATTCCTCTGTCACTTTCTGACCTGATTATAGACTATTTTTTTCTTATTGAAAAGTATTTTCCAAAAAAATTATGAAAATGTCAGATTGCCAAAGGTGGCATGGCAGGCGGCCTGCAAATCTATGGGAGACAGACAAAGACTGGTTCCGATTCTTCCGCCGCTTACATAGATTTCACTATATTGCCGAGCCGACTCATGGATGAAGACAGGAAATTGCTTCTTCATTCCCAGGGGACTGCAGCCTCCCCGCACATATCCTGTCAGAGGGGTAAGCTCCTTCACATGTATCATTTCCAGAGACTTCTCCCCCGCCAGACGGGCCGCCTTCTTCAGGTCAATCTCCTCCGCAATGGGAATTACCAGGACATAATACTGTCCGCTCTTGCCCCGGGTCACCAGGGTTTTGAAGGACTGGTCCACCGGTGCCCCCGTCTTCTCCGCGGTATGGAGACCGTCAATGAATTCGTCGCATTCGTATTGAATCACCTGATAAGGAATCTTCTTCCGATCCAGCAGGCGCATGGCATTCGTTTTCGTTTCCTTGGACATAGCATTTCCTCCCTATCGGGAATGAACGGTTCCCTCTCCATCAATAGATGGGTTTTTCAAAATGTTGATAGTCGATGGGATTGGTCCAATCTCCGCCCCAGGTATATCCCCTCTCTGTGAAAAGCTGGTAGCAGGGATCCGCATGGGTAATCATATGGCGCTGGGCCGCGTCCGCCGCATCCCGGTCCAGATAAAGCTCCGCGTCCGTATTTTCCCAATGAAGCCCCCCTTGATCATCGATGGTAATATAGGGGTTGTTCTTCGTATTGATATCGATGGCACAGCCGGTGGCATGGTGGGACAGGGTTGTGCCGTCGGTGACCAGGCGGTAGTTGAAGCAGGAGGTATTGTTGTCATTGCAGCTGGCATCATCGTCGGCATTATAATTATCCACCAGATACATCTTCTCGATCTGGTATTGCTGCTGGAACAGGCTTTGGAAAATATAGGTCATATCCTCCGTCAGCAGGGCGTTAACGATGAGTTCCCCCACATGAATCTGGCCGTCAAAGCCATAATGAAGTACCTTGACATAACGCAGATCATCCCTGGGAACGGTACAATAGGTCTTGTAAGAGCGATCGTCCCCGTAGATTCTGGCAAATAGGTCGTCCGAAATCTCATAAACCGCGAAATATTGCCCCAGGTTGGTCCTGTCAATCTGGGCTTCCGACAGGATGGTGCCTGCCTCCACCTGCTCCAGATCTCCCAGACAGGCTGCACTAGTCTCAGCCGTCAGGGGAGTCGGCGTCACCACTTCTGCCTCCGCCTGCGCAGGATCCGTATCCTCCTTGGTCTTCTTGGAAGTCTCCTCCAGCTGTTCTTGCTCTTCTTGCAATTCTCGCAATTCCTGTTCCAGCTGCTCCACCCTCCTGGTCAAGGCTCCATTTCTGCGGGCCAGGCTGGCACTGCCGAGCCCCAACAGGATAAGGCAGACCCCCATTCCCGCCAGGACAAGGGGCAGAAGAAAGGGGGAAATAGGAAACCTGTGCTTATTTCCCATAGATGCCTACCTCGGAAATGCAAGTATCATCCCATTCCGTTCCCTTATATACGCTGTCAATATAAATCTGCAGGGAGGAGATCTCGCAATCCTGGGAAAGTACCACACAGAATTCCTTCTTCCCATCCGGGAAGCTTATGGTATAACTCTCATCCCCCAGCCAGATGGTCAGCTGTTTGGGCCGATTATTCTTCTGATACCGTTCCTGGTCCCGCCAATTCCCCAGCTTGAAGGTCAGATAACGAACCTTTTTCTTGCTGCCCAGGCTAAACCAGAGAAACTCTCCCAGGCCATCTCCGCTCACTCCCTCCTGCCAGGAGGTAGTCTCATTGCCATCCAGAACCATTTGCACGGAATTGTCATACTCCTCCTGCTCAAGGGTAGAGGAAGCCATGGCATCCTTCACCGTCACCTTAGAATAACCCGAGGGTTTGGAGGCGGAATCCGCCAGCAAAGAGGCGGTAACCTTCTCCGCCTTCTGGGTCGGTGTGGCGGAAGGCGTGGACGTGGGGGTGGGGGTCAGCGTGGTCTTTGCAGAAGAGGAAGGGGAGGGAGTCGGGGTAAGGGTGGTGACAGCCTTTGCCGAGCCTTTGTCCTCCTGGCTGGCTGATTTCATAAAATGGTTCACCGCCAAATAGGCGCCCACTCCTGCCACCAGGACAATGCAGGCCAGGATAATGCCCATGACGATAATCTTCTTCTCTTCCCGGCTGCGCCCCGGTTGGCCCGAACTCCTCCTGTAATCCTGTCTGCCGGTCTGGCTGTCCTTCCAGCCCCTATTCTGCCCGCCGGTCTGACCGCCACTCCAGCCTGCAGGTTGGCCACCGGTCTGACCGCCACTCCAGCCCGCATGTTGGCCACCGGTTTGGCCGCCACTCCAGCCTGTATTCTGACCACCGGTCTGGCCGCCACTCCAGCCCGCATTCTGGCCCGGATGGGGGACCTGTCCTCCCCGGCCGCCGGTCTGCTGTTCCCGGGGCTGCATCCCCGGCGCCCCCAGCCCTACCCCGCATCTGGTACAGAAACGGGAGTGATCGGGATTCTCATTGCCGCAATATGGACATCTCATAGGACTTCTCCCCTTTCTCTCACTGACCGATGGCCTCCGCCAGCGCATTGTATTGCTTCAGCAGGCTGTTGGAATCAAATTTTAGCTTACCATCCTCCAGCTTCCAATTATCCTTATATTCCACCAGAAACTGAATGGCATTTCTGCGGGATGCGAGGGAGGAGCCAACCTTCTCCCTCGCTTCCTGGATCTCCTCCTTGCCATACATGAAATTGGCCTGGATATTCTCCAGCATCTGGGTTCGATAGAGCTTTTTGAAGAAGCCATTCAGCCCCTTCCCCTCTATCGCTGCCTGAATCCTCTCCGTCTCTGCCAGATCCTCCAGCTGCTGAAAGGCCGCCTCCGCCGTCTCCTCCTTCTCCTGGAGGTATTGCAGGGACTGCGTAAACAAGGGTCCGTCCGTCTGGATATTGTTTACACTCAGCAGATCAGCAAACTCCTGGTCCTGAAATATGGTCTTGATGGTACGAAGACTGGAAATATATTCTCCCATATACTCCTTTATGGTCTCCTCCACCCTTCCGTAGTCCCCCTTTGCGGAGATAGTGGTATCCAGCTCCTCCTTTTCCACATCCAGAGCCAGAATCTTCTCCGTCTCCTGGCGCAGGATACCAATCTGCTGCAAGGTCAGAAATGCCGTTCCCCCTGCCACTGCGATGAGCAGCACCAAAATCAGGATCATCGCAATCCTTCTCCCCTTCCGTCTTCTGCCGGCCTTTTTCATAAATAATGCTCTCCTCTTTCCGAAATTGGTCTGAAATTTCTTTTTCCCAAGGTCAAGTATATCCCAGTCCCCTGGGAACTTCAACTGGAAAATTGCCCGCCGGGTCAAAAGGCTAAGCCCCCTGCGACGCAGCGCGGTTCCTTTAGGGATCTGGCAGCAGCAAAATGGCTTTAGGGACATGTCTATGTCTCAAAGAAGCTCCTGGGATTGGTTACAAAGAGCCTTCGGGCGTATTCCTCCCCCCACTTCTTCTCCACCAGTTCTGCACACTGCCTGATATGGCTGGGCCGGGTGGTCATATTATGGACATCCGAGGCAATATAATCTACCATTCCCTGCTTTAAGAGGATTTTGCAGAATTTTCTTCTGCGGGCATCCTCCAGGCCCAGAAGACTATCCGCATTGATTTGCAGGGCAGCGCCCCTGCTGCGAAAGCCTCGCAGCAGATCCACTTCCCTGTAAAGCTCCGAATAACGTTCCACGTGAGCTAACACGGGCCGGTAGCCGGATTGCATCAATTCCTCTGTTTTTTCCCTAATATATTCCCTGGAATCCCCGGCGGAGAATTCCAGAAGAACCGTATGGTTTCCATCCAGGGTACAGAACCTTCTCTGAGCCAAAAGTTCTGCCATATGGGGGGCCGCATGGAATTCACAGGCCAGACGGAGCTCCAGTCGGGGAAAACATTTTGCCGCTTCATGAACCAGGAGTTTATAAGCGGTATAGAGCTCCACCTCCGCCGCCTCGAAGCGTTCCAACCGGTAATGGGGAGTCAGAAGAATGCCCGCCACCCCCTGATGGACCTGGTCTTCCAGGATTGCCATTGCCTCCCGCAAGGAGGCAGCCCCATCATCCACCCGGGGGAGGATATGAGTATGGATATCATAGATTTCCTTCACGGCCTAACTCCTTCTCCTTGATCCTGTGATAAGCAGCTCTGCCACTTCCTCTTTCTGCTGCCTTGTAAAATCCGAAAGTTCATAGGACCGGATACGCTGATTGCCCATATTGGGCACTACAAAGCCATTTTTCACAAGAGTAGCAAGTCGATTGATAATGGTCTTATTGGACACCTTGAATTCCTTGCTTACTTCGATGGGAGTAAAATCCCCCCCATAATTCTCTATAAGAAACAAAAGCAGTTCTTTTTCCCTCGCCTTCAGATAGGACAGACCGCCTTCCAGCGCCTGTCTGCCGGAACCCTTGGACAGCTCGCATACTTTTTCAGAATACAGCAGGACCATACGCAAAAAATAACAGATCCATATTTCCGGATGGGGCGGATTATCTCTCCCGGAATAGTAGAGGGCAGGCAGATTCATCTGAATCGAGTCATAGTATTCCTCTATATCATAAGCAAAATATTCCTCCAAGGAACCAATTCCTTTAAATCCGTACCCGTGTATATCCAGGATATATCCGGAAAGAAGCCTTGCCGTCCGACCGTTTCCATCTTCAAAGGGATGAATCGTCACCAGCTGATAATGCACAACCGCAGCCACTATAAGGGGGTGATCCTCTGTATGATTCACGTAGTCCACCAATTCCTCCAGCAGGTCTGGAATATCCACGTATTCCGGGGGAATATAATCCGGATTGCCACTTTGAGAATCATATACCGCAAATAAAACTCTCGGCGGCATCGGCCCCCTCAGCCCTATTTTTTCCTTGGAAGCACCCTTCTCCACATGCCTTTGCACGTCCAAAATTAGTTTTTTGGAAAACTTTTCTTTTTCCCTGGCTTTTTCTTCCAGGTAATTGAGGGCAAGAAAATAATTCCTTACTTCCTGCTCAGGCTTCAGATAATGCCTGCGCTCATCATTGTCTATTACCTCGTCTACCTGCTTCTCCGTCAAAGGATTCCCTTCTATCCTGGTGGAAGCAAAGGAGCTTTTCTTCTTTGAATTCTTCCTAAGCCTATTTGCATCAGCAGGTGACAAGGGAGTCTTGGAGACGATATATCTGTTTTTTTCAATCTCGGTAATGTATTTGAGAATCTCATTTGTCAAAGTAACTTTAATCACGAAAAACACCTCCTGACAGCTCTTACTATATCAGGAGAAGGGTTTTTATTCCACTATTTTTTCACTATTACTTCACTATTTTTACACTATTATTTCACTATTCCCCCTGCCTGCTCCCTTCGTTGAGGGGCGTGTCATAAAGCCGTCCCCCCACTGACATGCCCCTCAAGGGACTAGCTCTGCGTCGCAAGCATGTCGTGGGCTCCGGCTTTTGACACTATAACCAATCCTGGGCAATGCCACATTGCCGTAGGCATTGGTATACCACACGGGACTTCCCACCACTTCGATCTTAAAAGCCCGGGTAATGTGGTCTATCATAAGAGCGCGGCCGATCTCGTCCCGGCTGTAGAGGCCGATGCTGACATAGAAGACCCCCTTGGCGATACTGTCCATATTCAGGGTAAAACGCAGGCAGCACTCGGATACGGATCCTTTTGGCTCTTCCGGAATCTCCGGAACTTCCTTGCTCAAATCAATATCATCGGACCAGGCGGTGCCAAGGCCCGCATCGGTGTCGGTTCGCAGGGTGATGCGGAACTGGACCCTGTCCTGGGGCCTTCTCACCCGCAAGGTCAGATCCAGCACCAGGGGTTCCCCCGCCTCGTAGGCGGCGGTCACCTTGCCGGGCAGGGTCAGATGGGTCATTTGCAAGGCTGGCTCCTCCTCCGGGGTATTGTGAACCATCCGGGTCAGATCCAGATCCACCGGATTCTCCCCGGCGGACCGATCCATATAGAGGGCGATGGCATGCTCCACCTCTCCGTCATAGATAATTTTGCCGCTTTCCAGGAGGATGCAGCGGCGGCAGAGGCGGCGAATGGTATTCATATTGTGGCTGACATAAAGCACCGTGCGCCCCTCCACCTCCGCTGCCTCCCGCATTTTATCCAGGCACTTGTGCTGGAAGGCCATGTCCCCTACCGCCAGCACCTCATCCATGATCATAATC
>CAVJHW010000072.1:0-12658 GCA_963649395.1 Coriobacteriaceae bacterium
GCCTTGGTTACGGTGTCAAAAACCTGAGCCCACGCCATGTTCGCAAGGAGTTTTCTATCATGTTTAAAGCCTCCAAAAGCATACAAACCATTCTGTACACCAGCTTTCTCTGGATCGCCCTGACCCTGCTCTTCCTGCTGACGGGTCTTTTTTCCTGGATTCAGTATGGCTATCTGCGCAAAAATGCAGAAGCGGACGTGCAGCGAACCTGTTCCTCCATTGCCTCTGATATCGATCTGCAGATCAGCGAGATGGATACGGTCTGCCTGAATATTATTAACTCCACCTCTCTCCAGAAGACCTTTTCCCAATATTTGCAGAGCAAGGAGGACGCCGGTTATCTGAATACCCTGCGGGAGGCTACCATTGCCAACACCTTGGCTGCCATGGAGGGAGTTGCCAGCTCTATCCGCCAGATCAATCTGTACGGCTATGTCAATGGGGGGTACGGCGTCGGCAACCTGATCGGTCCTCTGTCTGAGGACAGCACGGAGCAATCCTGGTATAACGGCGTCATCCTCCTGCAAGGCCGCCGTTATCTGGGGCTTCCCACCCAGCATCCGGAGCTTTCCGCCAGCTCCGGCACCAACTCGGATCGCTACTATCTGTCCCTGATCCGGATGTATTATAATTCCTACCACAACCCCCTGGGCTTTGTGGAAATCATGAAATACTATGATGTGCTTTTCGACAGCGCCCTCTACCCCAACAGTGTCTATGACCTGGATATCACCATCTCCCGCTCTGACGGCACCATTCTCTTCCCCCGGAAGGAAGCCGGTCAGCAGATTGCTCCCCTTTCCTCCTCTGAGGACACCAAGGGGGAACAAATCAACCAGAAAACAAAGAAAAGGGAATATTTCTGCCGGGAAACTGCCGAATACTCGGATCTGGTGGTGACGGTCTCCCTTCCTGTCAGGGCCTTTACCACCCCTATCCTTCGCTCCCTTTTCCTGACCTTCTTTGTCTGCCTGCTCATGTTCTTCCTCTGCCTTCTCTTCTCCTCGGTGCTGGCCAGACGCATCAGCGCCCCCTTGAAGAAGATCTATCACTACCTGCAGAATCTGGATCCCCATGAGCAATTTCGAAAAATCGATCTGGAGGACACCCGGATCATTGAGATTGACAAGCTCAGCCACTCCCTCAACGATGCCTTTCAGGATCACCGGGAGGCCTTGCAATCCATGCTTTTATTGAAGGAGCAGGAGCTGCAGGCTCAGATGCTGGCTTTGCAATCCCAGATGAACCCGCATTTTCTCTACAATTCTCTGAATAATATCTCTGCCATGGCGGAGGAGGGGATGACCTCCTCGGTGGTCCAGATGTGCCAGGACATCACCTCCATCCTGCGCTATATTTCCTCCAACAAGGAGCCGGTTTCTTCCCTGGAGGAGGAATTGGAGCATTGTAATCTCTATCTGAAATGTATGCGGCTTCGTTTCGGAGATTCTCTGACCTACGACTTTGACATTGAGGATGCTATGCTGGAGATTCCTGTGCCCAAGCTCTGTATCCAGCTGCTAGTGGAAAATGCGGTCAAGTTCTCGGCCCAGGTTCAGCCCCCCTGGCATATCCTCATCCGGGGCAGCCTGACCGAGGACAGCTGGTATGTGGAGGTGCGGGATCACGGTCCCGGCTTCCAGGAGGAGACCAGCCGCCAGCTGCGGGAGAAAATGGACGAAATTCTGGAAAATGGTCTGCTCCCCAGCCTGGCTCTGGACGGCATGGGCATCCTGAATATTTTCGTGAGATTTTACCTGACCTACGGAAAATCCTTTCTTTTCCGCTTTGGCAACCTGCCCGAAGGAGGGGCTTATGTACAGATAGGAGGATACTTCCATGAACAAGGTACAACATTATAACATTCTGGTAGTGGAGGACGAGGTCCTCCTGGGGCAGTCCCTGGCCCGTCATATTGAGGATCTCAATGACGGTTTTCAGGTGGTCTGCCAGGCACAGAATGGGAAGGAGGCCCTGGATTGCCTGCGCTCCCAGAACGTCCATCTGGTCATATCAGACATTCGTATGCCTGTCATGGACGGTCTGGCCTTGGCCAAGGTGATCCACGAGGAGTTTCCCCATATTCTCACGGTCCTCCTGACGGGATATGCCGACTTTGCCTATGCCCGAGAGGCCATCAAGCAGGGAGTCTTCGACTACCTGCTCAAGCCGGTAGCCACGGAGGATCTGGAAAATACCCTGATGCATGCCCGCCTGCAGCTGCAGAAATATTGCGAGCTCCAAGAGGAATCCTCCCTGGCCGGCAGAGGGGCGGAGGAAATCGTAGAATATACGGTTCTCTATATGCGGGAGCATTATATGGATGAGATCGATATTAGCTCCTTCGCTGCCTCCTTGGGCTTTACCCCCTCCTATCTGACCAAAATTTTCAGTAAATACAAGGGCAATACCCCCTTAAAATACCTGACTGTGCTGCGGATCCGGGAAGCCCAGCGACTCCTGGCCGATACCAATCTTCCCATCCGGGAGGTGGGAGCCCGGGTAGGATATCCGGATCAATTTCATTTCAGCAAAACCTTCCGGAAGATTACCGGAAGGAATCCTTCCGCCTACCGCAAGGAAATGCAGGAGGCACAGGAACCGCAAGAACCATAAAAAGGCTGCTGCCCTGGATATTTGATTCATCCGGGCAGCAGCCTTTTCTCTGCTATTTTCAAAATCGGCTTGCTGTCTTTCCTTATGCTGTCTCATCTCCGCCGATCCAATAGCCTGCGCTGGGTATGTTGCTTTCGCTGCAACGAATGCAGTACAACGGATGGGGTAGTAGGGATCAGCTCCAGTTCTCATCTCCGGCTGCCTGAGCCTGGGAGGTTCTTCTGGCGTCAATCTGCTGCAATACCTGCAAGGGTGTCATCTCGCCGATGAACATGGAAACCATATCAGCACCGATATCCATCCACTGGGGATTCAGATATTTGATGACATCCTGGAATACAACACCCTGCTTCTCGCAGGAATCCAGGAACTTGGTAGTGGTCTCGGAATATCCGGGAGTCTGGCCCACATTGTAGGGCAGGTTCTCTACCTTGGACTCATTGTCGATCATGTACTGTACACTGGACTGGGTCGTGATATACTCAAAATATTGCTTTGCTTCCTCGATATGCTTGGATCCGGAATAGATGAAACGGCTGGCTCCGCAGGGATGCACATTCAGCACATCATTGTCCAGGGTGGGGATCAGGAAGAAGTCAAAATCGTCTTCTGTATAAGTATCAGAAGCAGCTGCGATCTCGGAGATGGATCCTGCCTTGCCCATGGTCATGGCATATTCGCCGCTGCCCATGTTGGTAGCCAGATCTACATACTCATCTGACAGATAGTTATCTCCGAAATAACCCTTCTGAGCCATCTCATTGGTCTGCTCCATAACAGTCAGGAACATCTCGGTATCTGCAAAGGTAACCTCATTGTTGTTCAGCTTGTCTACGATATCCGGATCGATGTCGCTGAACTTGCCGCCGATCTCACAGAACCACATAACCTGATGCCATCCGTCCTTAGCCGGCTCATAGAAGGGAGTGATTCCAGCCTCCAACAGCTTGTCACATACTTCTTCATACTCAGCAAAGGTGGTGGGAACCTTCAGATTATTTTCCTCGAAGATCTTCTTGTTGTATACCATATAGAAGTCGGTGGAAACATCGAAATAAGTAGCGCCGTATACCTTGCCGTCTACAGAGGTCTGCTCTTTGGCAAACTCATCATAATTGGCAACCCAGGGCTCATCGGTCAACTCAACGGCATTTTCCTCGATATTGTACTGGGAAACCAGGTCATAGCTTCCGGACTGACCGCCGAAGATATCCGGACCCTCGCCGCTGTTGAGCTTCGTCATCAGCAGGTTGAAGTATTGGTCAGAGGGAACGATCTGGAAGTCGATCTTGATGCCGGTCTCTTCTTCGAACTGCTCCGCCAGATCCATCTCAGCATCGTAGATCCAGTCCTGGCTGGCCATGAAGGACAGGGTCACACCAGAGCTCTTCTTAGAGGAATCTCCGGAAGAGGATGTCTCAGAGCCTGCAGAGGATGCAGCGGAGGACGTGGAAGAGGAACCAGAAGAGGAACCACATCCCGGCAGCACCATAGAAGCTGCCATCACACCGCACAGGGTCATTGCTAACAATCTTTTTTTCATATCTTGCCTCCCTTGTGATGATATGCATCTGTGCTCCGCACCAAACATACCTGCCTTGTCCAGGTCATAGGCTGATTGTGCGGACTTACTATATGAACTCATTTTATCAGTAAAATTTTCTATTATCCATGTACATTCCTCCTCTGTTTTTGTCATTAATTAACCATTTGCGATGATTGCCCCACCCCGCCTTCCGTGATACAATACAAGGAAAGCGAAGGGCCGGGGGAATCCGACGAGAATTCCGGCCGCCAGCCTTCCGCATCCCTCGCCGCATTGGCAGAAAGGCAGGCAGTCATGCAGATAGTTAAAGACGAAACCAGTCTGGACCCCCGATTTCCCTTCCGCATCTTTCGCTATCAAGCTAGGCCGGAGGCAGAAGCCCAGGCAGAGCTTACCTTCCACTGGCATGAATGTATGGAAATCACCTGGGTACTGGAGGGCTCCGGTTCCTATTATGTAAATGGCCGGGAATACGCGGTGGGCAGGGGCGATATGATCATTTTCAATAATGTAGAGATTCATGGCTGGCGCGTTAGGGAGGAGATGTCCCTTCTGGTGCTGACCTTTGCCCCGGATCTGATCTCTGACGGCACCCGTTTTGCCGACTATGACTACCTCCTGCCCTTCGTCCAGCGGGGCAGTCATTTCGAAAATCTCATCCGTCACCAGGAGGACTATACCTCGGAAATGACCCGCATAGCCCTGCAGATAGAGGAGGAGGACCGAGAGCAGCGCCTGGGCAGTCCATTGATGATCAAAGCCTATATTCTGCAGCTTCTGACCATTCTCATCCGCCATTATCAGAAAACCTCCCCGCCCCGCCAATCCCTCTCCACCAAAAAGGCGCACATGAAACGGCTGGAACAGGTGGTCGCCTACATCCGCAGCCATTACCAGGAGCCTCTGACCCTGGAGGAGCTGGCTCAGATGGCCTATATGAGTCCCACCTACTTCTCCTCCTATTTTAAAAAGGTGACGGGACGCAGCCTCAAGGAATATCTCATAGACCTGCGGATTTCCCGGGCGGAGGAGCTGCTGACGGCAGGAGATATGAGCATCCTGGAGGTAGCAGACAGCTGCGGCTTTCCAAACGTATCCAACTTCTACCGCCTCTACAAGAAACGCACCGGGCAATCCCCCGGGAAGACACGAGGATAGGAAATAACTTATCTCTTCTTCTCCACTCATGAAAGCCAGCTGCTCCGCACTTCGTGCTCCCGCAGCTGCCGTCGGTATCAACAATCCGCCCTATCGGGCTACTTGTCGATACCGCCTTGCCCGACAAATATCCGGGCTTCGGCGCAAGCAAGCTTGCCCTCAGCCCGGCTGCTTGTCGGGGCTTTCATGGTAAAAAAGTACAATAATTCCTTAAGTTTTCAGAAGACCGGCGCTTTTCTTTTTTGTATACTGAGGGGCACAAGGAGGAAACGCAGATGCTGTATAAGAAGAATTGGGAAGAAACAAAGGAAAAATTCAAAAATTATTGGAAGCATTGCAATACCGGCCGTCCCTTGATGTGTGTCATCGCCCGCAAGCCGGAGGTGGAGCATCTCTCGGATAACCGTCCGGTGGAGGGTGGATATTCGGATGTTATCTGTCAGGGAAAGTACTATGCCCTGCCGGAGGAATTGAAATGGAAGGATATGGAGGATAAGTACCAGAATGCAGAGCGGATTGTGGCCAGATACCGCCATTTCTGCGAGACCCATCTCTTCCTGGCAGAGAGTTTTCCTAACCTGAATGTGGATTTTGGCCCCGGATCCCTGGCTTCCTACCTGGGTTCCGATATCGGCTTTAATGAGGATACCGTATGGTTCAAGCCCTGCCTGACCGGCTGGGAGGATGTTCCCCCCTTCCACTTCGATCCGGAGAATGCATGGTTCAAGAAGCACCTGGCTCTGGTTCAGGAGTGCCGCCGTCTGGTAGGCGATGATTTCTATGTGGACATGCCCGACCTGATGGAGAACATCGATGTGTTGGCCTCTCTGCGGGGGGCTATGGATACCCTCTATGATATGATTGAGGAGCCGGAGATCATCGAGGAGCGAATCAAAGAGGTTACCGCCCTCTATTATGATTATTACAACCGTTTTTATGACATTATCAAGGATGCGGAGGGGGGTAACTCCTATACTGTATTCCAGATCTGGGGACCGGGCAAGACAGTCAAGCTGCAATGTGACTTTTCTGCCATGATGTCTCCTACCAATTTCCGTGACTTCATTCAGGATTCCCTGCGTCAGCAGGCCGAGAAGGCTGACTGTGTCCTCTATCACCTGGACGGCCCGGATGCCATCAAGCACATGGATGCCTTGATGGAGATCGATGGCATTGATGCCCTGCAGTGGACCAGCGGTGATACCGGCCCGGACGGAACTCTGGAAGACTGGTACCCCATCTACGATAAGGCCAGGGCAGCCGGGAAATCCCTGTGGGTAAAGGTATACTCCGGTGAATTCGAAGACTGGATTGCCCATGTAGATAAGCTGGTAGCTCGCTATGGCTCCCACAGCCTCTTCCTCTTCTTCCCGGAGATGTCCCTGGAACAGGCCAACCGTCTCATTGAGCATGCAGACAAGCATTGGAGTGACGTAGAAGGCGAATTCCCGGGGAAACGCAGCGAAAGGCCAAACGAGGCAGTGATATAAGCAATTAAGATAGAGACGACTTTAGATCCCGGATGGAGGATGAAAGACCTAATTCATTCTCCATCCGGGATTTTTCCGACGATTGGCGGAAAATCACTCCGACGTTTGGCGGAAAATTATTCCGACGATTGGCGGGGAATCGCTCCGACGTTTGGCGGCAGCTGTGGGAGTACTCTGTAGGGTGCACGCTGGTGCAAAGCGGCTGGCTTTCCTGCCTAGTGCTTTCCTGCCTAGTGCTTTCCTGCCTAGTGGGGCAAAACAGCGTGCAGCATGGGATTTCAGGTCTGAGCTGCGATTTTCTCTGCCAGCTCATTGAGATAGACCCAGCGTTCCATCTTCTCCTCCAGCTGCTTCTCTGCCTCCTCCTTTTCCTTCATGAGGTCGTTGAGCTTGCTATATTGGGAAGCTGCCGCCTCCATCTCCTGTTCCAGCTCCGCAATTCGATTCTCCAGCTGCTCAATATCCCCATCAATCCTTTCGTATTCCCTCTCCTCCTTGTAGGTAAAGCGCAATTTAGTCATCCTAGGTTTTCCATTTTTACTGAATTGACCAGACGAAAGCGATGGATCCGATTGGGGGAGCTGGCTAACATTGACCGGTTGACTGGATTTTCTCCCTTCCTTCAAGTTCTTCTCTTCGGTTTCCTCCGCTTTCCTCCCAGCCAGATAGTCGCTATATCCTCCCTCGTATTGCCGAATCCTCCCCTCCCCTTCAAAGGAGAAGATCCGATGGACGGTCCGATCCAGGAAATAACGGTCGTGGGATACCACGATAAGAATCCCCGGAAAGCTGTCCAGATAGTCCTCCAGGATGGTCAGGGTCTGAATGTCCAGGTCATTAGTGGGCTCGTCCAGAATCAGCACATTGGGAGCTCCCATGAGGACATGAAGCAGATAGAGCCGTCTCTTCTCCCCGCCGGACAGCTTCTCGATCCGGGTCCATTGCTGGGTTCCGTCAAAGAGAAAGCGTTCCATAAGGGCGGATGCCGTAATCTTTCCCTCTGGAATTGTGATATACTCTGCCACCTCCCGGATGTATTCAATGGCCTTCCGAGAGGTGTCCATATATTCATTTTCCTGAGAGAAATATCCGATCCGGATGGTCGTTCCCATCTCTACCCTGCCGGAATCCGGCTCCAAACGACCCGTCAGGATCTTCAAAAGGGTGCTTTTTCCGCATCCGTTGGGCCCGATGATGCCGATGCGGTCATTCTTTAGGAAAATATAGCTGTATCCCGCAATGCAGATCTTTTCCCCGAAGGATTTACAGATTTGGCAAGCCTCCAGAGTCTTTTTTCCCATACGGGAAGCCATAGAGGTCATTTCCAGTCTTTTCTCAAGGCGAGGAGCCTCCACCTGCTGCATCTCCTCAATCCGCTGAATATGAGCTTTTTGCTTGGTAGATCTGGCTCTGGCACCTCTGGCCAGCCATTGCAGCTCTGTCCTCAGAATGCTCTGGCGCTTCCGCTCACTGGCCTTCTCCATATCCAGCCTTTCTTCCTTCAGGCGAACATATTCCCTGTAGCTGCCTGGATAGGAGTAGATTGCCCCCCGATCCACCTCCACAATACGGGTGGCCACCCGATCCAGAAAATACCGGTCATGGGTCACCATAACCAGGGTTCCCCGAAACTTCAGCAGGTAAGCTTCCAGCCAATCAGCCATCTCACTGTCCAGGTGGTTGGTAGGCTCGTCCAGGATTAGGAGATCCGCAGGCTGCAGCAGAACATGGGCCAATGCCACCCTCTTCCTCTGGCCTCCGGACAATTCCCTTACCGGCTGGTTCAGATTCCCAAAGCCCAGGCGATTCAACAGGGACTTAGCCTCACTCTCCCGTTCAAAATCCTCCGGCATCTCCACCTCCGTCCGCAGAGCGGCAGTTAAAACCGTCTCTCCCTCCCGGAAGGCAGGTTCCTGGGGTAAATAGCTTCTCTTGACGGAATTGCCCATAATCACCTGGCCCTGATCTGGCTCCTCCGCCCCGGCCAGGATCCGCAAAAGGGTGGATTTGCCCATGCCATTGACGCCGATGATTCCTACCTTCTCCCCCTCCTGAAGACTGAAGGAGGCATCCTCCAATAAGACTCTCTCACTGTAGGCCTTGGTCAAGTGTTCTCCAGTCAATAGATTCATTCTTCTTCCTTTCCCTCTGCCGGAATAGCAATCACCCGCTCCGGCCCATTACTGTACGCAATCTGATAACCCGGAGGAACCATGAGGAAATCCTTCTCATCGAACTCCCCTTCCACCATCTTCCGCAGCAGGCGGTTATCCCCCTCCCGCTCCAGAAAATCAAGTCCCTTTCGCCGGGCAAAGTCTCTGGCCCTCTCCCTTTCACACCGGTCATCATAGACCTTGGTTCCGATATATCCTACATAGCGGTAATTTTTCAGATTCTCCCGATACATATCCAGCAAATATTGTGCGGTATCCTCGTCCTCGTATTCTTCCAAATATTCCTCATAAAGCTTTTGCTCATAATCCGGATCCAGATCCGGCACATTTCGAACCCATTGGCTATTCAGCCAATAGGTGCCCTTGTATTTATTAAAATAGTCCAGATAACGTTCCTGAGACCCCAGAAACAGGCCCAGACAGTCCTCCGTCCGGGGCACCACCAGGGGAATCTTTTTCGCCTGAATTCCCACAATAGACTTGGAGCAGAGTCCGTATCCCAGAAGAATATAGTCGGGGCTGCGCCGCTGCAGCTTGCGGGCAATCAGATCATACAAGGCCTCCAGCTGGTCCTCGATGGCCCTGTGCAGCAGAACCGGCGTCTCGTGCAGACCCTGCGGCAGCCAGGTAACATCTACGTCATTTTCACAGGTGGCTACCAAAGAGGATAATTCCCGGGTCAGCACACGACAGGCCATAATACAGATACGCATATATTTTCCTCCCACCGTCCGATATCAATACGTCCAGTATAATTCTATTCTTCTTCTTTGGCAAGCAGCTTGCTGACGGGAGTTTCGCAGCTTGCTGACGGGAGTTTCGCAGAAGCTTCCTGCCGGGACTTTCATAGAAGCTTCCTGCCGGGACTTTCACAGTTTCCTTGACGAAACCGGTTCCCGGGTAGTATGATAACCACAGACAAAAAGTCCTGCATTTTATTGGATCAAAGGAGAAAAACCTATGAGTTTTCACACAATAAAGGAATTGCCTACACCGGAGGAGATCCGAGATCAATATCCTCTGTCTGCCAACGCCCTGAAGATCAAGGAAGCCAGAGATCAGGAGATTAAGAAGGTATTCACAGGGGAATCAGACAAGTTTTTGGTGATGATCGGACCCTGTTCCGCTGACAATGAGGATTCGGTCTGCGATTATGTCAACCGCCTGGCCAAGGTTCAGGATAAGGTGGCGGATAAGCTGCTTTTGATTCCCAGAATCTATACCAATAAGCCCAGAACCACCGGAGAAGGCTACAAGGGTATCGTTCATCAGCCAGACCCGGAGAAGAAACCGGATCTGCTGGCGGGCCTGCTGGCTATGCGCCATATGCATATTCGAGCCATAGAGGAATCCGGTCTGACGGCAGCGGATGAAATGCTCTATCCCGCCAACTGGAGCTATGTATCGGATTTCCTGGCTTATGTAGCCATCGGCGCCCGGTCTGTGGAGAACCAGCAGCACCGCCTGACGGTATCCGGCCTGGATATTCCGGTAGGAATGAAGAATCCTACCAGCGGTGACCTGTCTGTCATGCTGAATTCCGTCATCGCAGCCCAGAGTGGTCATACCTTCATTTATCGCAGTGCCGAGACCCACACCAGCGGCAATCCCCTGGCTCATACGATCTTGCGGGGAGCCACCAACAAGCATGGCAACTCCATCCCCAACTATCATTATGAGGATCTGGAGCTGCTGGCGGACAAGTATGAACAAACCAGCCTGCTCAACCCCGCCACCATCGTGGATACTAACCATTCCAACTCCGCCAAGCAATATAGTCAGCAGCCCCGTATTGCCCGGGAGGTCCTTCACAGCCGCAGATACGATCCCCGCATCGCCCGCCTGGTCAAGGGCTTGATGATCGAGAGCTATATCGAACCCGGCAGTCAGAAGATCGGCTGCGGCACCCATGTCTATGGCAAGTCTATCACCGACCCCTGCCTGGGCTGGGATCAATCCGAGCGCCTGATCTACGAAATCGCGGCTCTGTGCTAAACAAAAGAGGCGCTGGACTATGTCATAAGAGAAGAGCGGCAGCAGATCCATTCCGGTCTGCTGCCGCTCTTCTTTTCTTTCATCACCGTCACACCAGGGGATCCCTCTTCCTGAGCCAATGTCTCCTTGCTATTCTTCTCCCAGCTTGCAAACTCCCATATGGAGATACATCTGAGTGGTGGAGATATCCGCATGTCCCAGCATCTTCTGCACTCTTTTCAGATCAGCTCCATTCTGCAGCAGGTGTAAGGCAAAGGAATGGCGCAGAGTGTGAGGGGTGATATCTTCTGTAATCCCTGCCTCCGCCGCATAACCCTTCAGAACCTTCCAAAAACCCTGGCGGCTCATAGGCTTTCCCGAGCAATTCGTGAAGAAATATTCGCTCTCTCCGCCCTTGAGCAAGGCATCTCGGGCAGTCTCCAGGTACTGCCTCATGGCCTGTCCGGCGGTCTCCCCAAAGGGAATAATTCTGTCTCTCTCGTGTTCTGTACAGGTGATATAACCCAAGGGCAAGTTCACATCCCCTGTCTTCAGGTGGATCAGCTCGCTGACCCGAATTCCCGTGGCATACAAAAGCTCCAGCATTGCGCTGTCCCGGATTCCCTTGGCTGTACTCCGATCCGGCTGCCGCAGCAGTCTGCCCGCCTCCTCTATGGTGAGGACACAGGGAGCCTTCTTCTCCACCTTTGGCGGCTTTAACTGCCCCGTGGGATCCTCTGCCACCCTGTGTTCCTGCACCAGATACCGAAAAAAGGACTTCAGCGCCGCCACATTGCGGGATACCGTGGCCGGGGACAGCTGCTCCCTTTCCAGATATAGCATGTAAGAATTCAGGTTGGTGGGCGTCACCTCCAGGAGATTCTCGATCTCCTGACCGGCAAAATAATCTGCCGCCTTCTTCAGATCCCTCTCATAACAAAGCTCCGTATTATGGGAGGTCTGTTTCACATCGTGCAAATACCTGATGTACTCTTGAATTGCATTTATCATATCCAGATACCTCTGTCTTATATTATAAAAGCAATTCACCCTTCTTAACCCTTTATTTATAGGTCATTATATACGCATATTTTACGAATTGCAAACACATTTTTCCCCGTAGCTCCCGCATTTTTAAGCACATTAGCCAAAATAACAAGATATCGGAAGCAATTGTCTTTGCTTCCACCACATCTTGTACGGGTTTTGGGCACTTGCAAAAAACAGAAAATGTCATAAACCGCCCTAGAGATTACTTCTCCTCCCCGTCGGCTTCCCCTCTTTGGTCCTCCCCGGCCTTCTCCGGGTTCTCTTCCTCTATAAGTTCTCCCGGGTCTTCCTTTACGATCTCTCCCTGGTTCTCCTGGCCCTCCTGGTTTTCCTCTAGGGCCTCTCCCTGGTCTTCCAGTTCCTCCGGGCTGGCCTGGCTAAGAAGCATCAGGCGCCGCAGGCTGGTAACCACGAAGAAGGCGCCTGCCACCACGAAAAGCAGACAGGCAACGATCCCCAAAGCCTTCTTGCCCCCTGTCATTTCTCCCGTTATAATACCTCCCTGGAAGAGCTTATAAGCCAGGTAGATCAGGTAGCCTCCTGCTACGATACGGATCAGATAACTCATTTTCTCATTTCTCATCTGCACAACTCCCTTCTGCTTTCTCTCTGCCTCTGCTCTGCCGGGCACCTATTCTGCTGCCATCAGC
>CAVJHW010000073.1:0-4678 GCA_963649395.1 Coriobacteriaceae bacterium
ACAAGCTGTGGTATGCAAGCATCCCACAGCTTGTGTCTGCCGTCCGGGGCTTTCAAAGTACTTTACAGATCCAGGTAGGAATCTGCGTACAGGGTATTGTTCTTAATTACGTCACAGGACTTAATGGTCTCCATCAGTCTGGCATCGTTGGGGTTAACGATAGCGGAGGTAAGACCCTGCATCATGCACATAGCAACCATAGCGGCATCCATAATAGGACGGATATGCTTGGGCATACCATTGGAGTTGTTGGACAGACCACCGGTGGAGTTCAGACCCATATCAGAGAAGAGCTTAATGCACTCCAGAATATCCATCTGCTTGTCCTGCATTCCCTTGGTTACCAGGAAGAGGGGGTCAAACCACAGATCCTCTGCTTCCATACCATGCTCCATACCACGCTCCAGCAGAGTCTGGCAGTAAGCCATACGCTCATCATTGTTCGCTGCGATGCCCTCGCCGTTACACAGAGCGATTACAATGGCATCATTGGCAGCAGCCAGATCTACATAACCAATACGTCCTGCTGCGTCTGCAGAGTTAACGATGGGCTTGCCCTTAGTTCTGTTATAAACGGAGATACCGGCTTCAATAGCCTTCACATTGGCTGTATCCAATGCCAGAGGAACGTTGTCGAACTCGCCCTGCAGCAGCTCAACAGCCCACTTCATCAGCTCCTCGCCGTTGTTCTCAGCAGGTCCGATATTGACATCCAGGTAGGTAGCACCAGCTTCCAGCTGCTGTCTTCCTCTTGTCAGAATCGGTTCCGGATCCTTCTCCGCAAAAGCGCGATTGATAGAGGGTGCAGTTACAGAGATTCTTTCACCAATTACGATAAATTTAGCCATTTTTCGTCTCCTTTAAATTATAAAATTACAGCTGGCCATTCGCCTGCATATCTTTCAGGAACTTCACAAGCTGTACGGCTTCCAGAGGAGCTACGATGACCTCCCAGCCGGGAAGTTTCGCTTCGATATCGCCCTTGAGCACGGCTACCTTACCAGGAATTACCAACTTTCTGGACTTGATCTTGGGCTCTACTTCTTCTGTAATAAACTTTGCAACAGAAGTAGAGGACAGCTTACCTGCAGCCCAGGCAGTCAGAACGGACAGTCCGCCTGCATCGGAAATCAGCAGGTTACAGGGAACTCCGGAACGCTCCAGCTCGCCGGATACCAGGAAGTAGGTCAGGGCGAAGTCAACGGTGGTCAGGCAGAGGGAATTCTCATCTGCGCCATTCAGCGGATAAACGCCAGGAGCAACCTTCATGGGCTTCTGCGGGTCTGTGAAGAGGTTCTGTCTCAGACCAAACAGGGGCAGAGCCATGGCATAATCCATATCCTCTACTACTACGATAGAACCGTATTTCATAGTAAAGGTTGCTGTCAAAGCCTCCTGCATTGCCTTATCGCCTCGTGCCAATGCTGCCACATTCACGATAGAGGGATATCCGCAGGTTCTGTCTCCATCCTTGATCGCACCGCGACGCAGGGAAACAGCAGCCTCAAAGGTCTCCTTGATGGTTCCCATGGTTACATCCATAACCAGGTTCTTGTTGCCAGCTTTTTCAAGGGCAGCCACAGTATCATAGAGCTCATCCAGGCTGGTACCGGATACACCCAGCACAACACCCGCATCTGTGGCAATCTTGCTCATTTCCTCATAGTTGGAGGCATCTGCTCCGTTGAGAACGGGCTTGCCATCCTTGCATACTTCCAGAGCAGCCTTAGCAGTCTCCGGACACTTGCAGCCCAGAACCAGGGGTCTTCCGGTTGCAGCTGCCTTCTTCACCAGCTCCACATACTTGGAAGCATCTGTGTCTTTAGCAAAGTTCACATATACCAGCTCGGTATACATACGCTCACCGATACGCTCGTAATCCACCTTGGGTACAGCGGCCAACTTGGCATCGATGGTTGCGTCATCCATACAGCTGCATACAGCTGCTGCATATCTTGTCTTGCTTACAAAGGTTTTTTCATGTCTGTAGAGAACGGTCTCTCCGCCCAGACTATACTCATTATCGCCTGTTCCAATCTTGATGGTCTTCATAGGCGGCGCTGTAGCCTCAGACAGCTGAGCCAATGCCTCCTCAGACATATAGGGGCAAGCAGAGATATCCACTGCACCCTGAGCGACTTTCATAGAGAAAGCCATACATGTAGGACTTCCGCACTCCTTACAGTTCTTCTTAGGTGTCATCTTAAAAATCTGAATACCTGATAATGCCATTGTTCTTATCCTCCTGTTCTCGCATTACACTAATTCTTTGATCAGCTTAGAAATCGTTGCAACGGACTGAGGATGTTTCAAAATAACGGCATCAGATCCGGATACCAGATCTGCCGCTGCAGTCTGAACCTCCATGGAAACCCCTCTGTCATCGACAGATCCCCATTCCGGAACATCTTCCTCTGAAGCAGTGGACTCCTTTACAGCCCATGTCTCAGATGCAACAGGAGTAATAATCGGCATCTGCAGCATCTTGTCATCCTGTGACAGAGCAGCTGCACGAATTCTGTCCATGGTTGAGATTACATAATCGTAACCATAACCAACGGTAGCGGTACCTACGTTCATTACCACGCTGTCTGCAGATACACCCAGCTGAGTCATAACTACGTTCAGCTGCTTTGCCAGGTTGATATCAACGGCAGACTCTGCTCCAACCTTCTGGCTGTAAGCAAGGCCGGCTGCGGCACCGATTGCCTTATAGTTTTCTTCTTTTGCAGACATTAAGAGGACATTCTTACCCTGAAGTGCCTCTGCTACCTTAGGAAGCAGTTCGGCATCCTTCTCAACGTTCTTGCTTCCCTCTACCACCAGGGGAGCATCAATGGCACCGGCAACTTCCTTTACAACCGCTACCAGCTCTTCTACAGACTTATTGGCGCCGTTTGGATCTCCGCCCTCCAAACGCAATACAACAAAATCAGCTCCGGGCATCTGCGCAGCCTTCTGAGCGATCTCAGCCATGGTAGTGGCGCCGGCATAGTAAGCCTTTACTCCTTCCGGCTCTCCTTCCATCCCCATATCAGAGATCTCGACACCTACCTTGGGAGTATTGCCCAGGTCGCCATCGAAGGAATAGAAGGGCAGTACGCTTGCACCCCCAAGCTTCACTGCCTTGTCACCACATCCAATCTCTACTGCTTTTATGGATGCACCAAACTTCTGTGGTTTACGATTAAACGGCATTTCCATTAGCCTCCTTACTTGAATATTCTTATTACTAACTTAAATCATCTCTGTACGTTTGTCAAGAAAGTCTCAAACAATGTACTTCAATAAAAACATACCTGACCGCCTCTATACCGAAGGTCAGCAAAATGTTAGTAATCCTCCACTTTTTTACATCATCGGATCCAATCCCAAAGCCGGATGTCCCTTCTCCGTCAGGAAAGCAACCAGGGTCTCCGGATCTGTTGCAATGGTCTCATCGCCAATCATAGAACAGAAATCATCGATTCCATACAGCTCCTTGGCGGTCTTGTTGAGGTTATCCCTCACCTGGTCTTTCAGATCCTTTGGCATCCATACAATACGCTGAACGCCACCTTCCGCTTTCATAAACTTCTTGGATGCGATAAAATGCTTGCCATGCCCCATAAATCCGGGAGTCTGCACACCACCGCCGGTCATGGAGGCCAGTTCTGGGAAGGTCATACCCAAAGGTGTCACCCCGGCATACTCACGGTTGGCAATACATACACCATTGGAGAAGGGCTCGATACCACAGATGCACTCAAAGCATCCGCAGGATGTCATAGGCTTCTCCATAATGGAATAGAGAGAAACTTCTTCCAGAGCTCCCTGGGAAAATTTCTTCACAGCCTCATCCACATCTGCATACTCACCGATTCTCTCATCAATCACATGCTCTTTGGTAATGACCTGGCAGGGCCCTGCCGGATCCAGCTCATGCGTGGCCTTGGCGTCAAACCAGGATACAGCGCCGCACAGACCCAGACGTTCCGGGGTTACCACACATACATGGCTGGGAGAAAAGGCCTGGCACATAATGCAGCTGTAATATACCGGCACTGCTTCATCCGTCATGGTTGCAAGTCTCTCATCTCTCTTGTCAAACATGGGAATTGCCATCTCATGACGAAGCTTGGTGCATTCCTCCGCATTGGTATAGATCTTGACCTGGCACTTGTCTACAACGGCTGCAAATTCATTTTTGATCTGAGCATAAAGCACCTCACCGATGTGCTTCGCCCGGAAACCTGCCTCATAGGCCTCCTTGCTGACACGGATACGGATCATATCTCTCTGGCCGGTATGCATCAGACCCTCAATACAGTTGAGATAGCTATGGAACTTTCTCTCGAATACCGGTTCAAAATCCGCCTGCATATTCTTGCCAGCTACCTCAGCGATATAGACGATACTGTGCTTGCTGCCAACCTCGAACTCATCAAAATCCGGTCCGAAGAGCTCAATCTTGTGATCCTCCACCTCGGACATTTCCTTCATATGCACCAGCTCCGCACAGTCCACACGGGAACCGTCGAATTCTACCTGCATATCACCTTTACGGATAATCTCTCCCTCAAAGGCAGAGGCAAAGGCAACCGGAATGTCAATATTAGTAATCTTAATCTTAATCTCACGAGCTTCCAGGGAAACCGGATTCCATTTATCCACGTCCTTCTCAATGATCAAGGCGCCG
>CAVJHW010000073.1:4688-12439 GCA_963649395.1 Coriobacteriaceae bacterium
CTCCGGAACATCGTGATCATCATTGGTGATAACCGGGAAGCCTAAAGCAATCGCACCGGCCGCAACGGCAACAATCACATCATCCAGGGGACCATATCCATTCACAAAGGCAGGTACACGCTCCTTGGTATAAGCCATAAGTCCTGCTGCGTCTCCCGGTGTTACATTTCCAAAGATCAAGGCTGCACGGATTGCCACCGAAACCACGTGGATGACCGATGTAACATCCTTTCCCAGAGGAATCACACGCACATTAGCACCGGTCTTGTAACCCTTTTCCTCCAGCTGATCGATGCATCCGCCCACAAGGGTCACGAGAATACCCTGGGCCTGATAGCTTTTTACCAGGTTGACCGCATCCTCTGCGGTAGGTGCTGTGCCAACCAGAACAGCTACTCCAGGGATATCTCCGGTTACCAGGGGAACACCCAGCTCACGGATGACTGCGTCACCCAAATGTCCATAGCAGATACCAGAATAAGGCTCTGCACCGTCAATATACTTGGTAGCCTCAATAAATTCAGCACACAGGGCTGTAGCAACTCCCGACATAAGGACATCATTGAGCTGATCCCCTCTGGTCATCAGGGTCTTCACCACATCCATGGCTGCCTTCAATTCACCCAGGTTTGTGATCTTGGTTCCGGTTACTGCGTAGTAGCACGGAAGACTATAGGCTGTGCTGGGAAAGCTGATCGCCTTATCCGCCCCATGCTGTGCAATCGCCTGATCGATCACACCCTGGGTCAAACCATATACGGCATCATTTCCGCCAAATACTCTTTCAAATAAAGTAGCCATCTTGCTCCTCCTTAAGTTGGTTAGTACCCAAATACTCTCTATACATTCTCCATGCATGCGTCCTCCGGCTCACAGGAGCCGGAGGATGTGCTACTACCTGATATTGGTTTGGGTGTTTTGACACCCAAACCAATTTTTAAAGCCTTGACAAGCAGTCGGGCCAGAAGAACTTCTTACATCATGGGATCCATTTCCAGAGCCGGATGTCCCTTCTCTGTCAGGAAAGCAACCAATTCCTCGGGGTCTGTTGCGATGGTCTCATCCCCGATCATAGAGCAGAAATCATCGATTCCATACAGTTCCTTGGCGGTCTTGTTCAGATTGTCATGCACCTGATCCTTCAATTCCTTGGGCATCCATACGATACGGGCAACGCCGCCTTCTGCCTTCATGAACTTCTTGGAAGCGATAAAGTGCTTGCCGTGTCCCATGAATCCGGGAGTCTGCACACCACCACCGGTCATGGATGCCAGCTCGGAGAAGGTCATACCCAGAGGAGTCTGACCGATATACTCACGGTTGGCAATACATACACCATTAGAGAAGGGCTCAATACCACAGATACACTCGAAGCATCCGCAGGAGGTCATGGGCTTCTCCATGATGGAATACAGGGATACATCTTCCAATGCGCCCTGGGAGAACTTACGAACTGCCTCGTTAACATCCTCATACTCACCGATTCTCTCATCGATCACACGCTCTTTGGTGATCACCTGACAGGGACCGGCGGGATCCAGTTCATTGGTAGCCTTGGCATCAAACCAGGAAACGGCTCCGCACAGACCCAGACGCTCGGGAGTAACCACGCATACGTGGCTGGGGGAGAAGGCCTGGCACATGATACAGCTGTAATATACCGGAACAGCCTCGTCTGTCATGCTGGCAAGTCTCTCATCACGCTTGTCAAAGGTAGGAATAGCGATCTCGTGACGCTGTCTGGTACATTCTGCCGGATCGGTATAGATCTTAACAGCGCACTTGTCAACTACTGCATCAAACTCATTCTTAATAGAAGCATAGAGCACTTCACCGATATGTTTCAGGCGGAAGCCTGCTGCATAGGCATCCTTGCTGATACGGATACGAATCATATCACGCTGACCGGTATGCATGATACCCTCGATACAGTTCACATAGCTGTGGAACTTACGCTCGAATACGGGTTCGAAGTCTGCCTGCATGCTCTTGCCTGCAACCTCTACCACATAAGCAATCTGATGCTTCTCGCCCGGTGCCCAGTCATCCAGATCCTGACCGATCACCTCGATCTTGTGATCCTCGATCTCAGAGGGCTCTTTCATCTGTACCAGCTCGACGCAATCTACACGAGAGCCATCAAACTCAACCTGCATATCGCCCTTACGAATAATCTCACCCTCGAAGGCAGATGCATAAGCAACCGGGATATCAATATTCGTAATCTTGATCTTAATATCACGAGCCTCCAGAGAGGTGGCATTAAACTTGGAGATATCCTCCTGTACGATCAAGCTCTTGGGTACAGTCATTTCACCCAGGCTTTCCTTGTCATTGGTAATAACGGGGAAGCCGAAGGCGATTGCGCCTGCGCCGCAGCCAACGGTGATATCATCAACCGGAGCATAAGCATTAACGAAAGCAAATACACGCTCAAAGGTATACTTCATCAGGTTGGGCAGATCGCCGGGGGTGATATTACCAAAGATCAGAGCCGCACGAAGAGCGATGGATACAACATGGGATACGGCCGTAATGTCCTCACCCATCAGGGTTACACGTACATTGAATCCGGTCTTATATCCAGCCTCGATCAGCTGCTTGCAAATTCCCTTGGTACAGGTTACGAAGATACCCTGGGACTGATAGCTCTTTACCAGATCCACTGCATCCTGAGCCGTAGGTGCCTCATTGATCAGAACAGCAACACCGGGGATATCACCGGTTACCAAGGGAACACCCAGCTCACGGATCCATGCGTCGGAGAAATGTCCTACATAGGGCTCTGCATAGGGCTCTGCCCCATCCATGTACTTCATGGTCTCAATAATCTCAGCTGACAATGCTGTAGCGATACCAGCCTGGAATGCGTTGTGAAGACGTTCCTTTCTGGTCATCATCTCCTTGATGGTTCCCTCCAGAGCATCCTTCACCTCAGCCAAGGTAGTCAGCTTCACGCCGGTAACAGCATAGTAGCAGGGAATGCTATATGCGGTGTTGGGCAGGGATACCGCTTTATCCAAGCCATATTTGTCAATTGCTTCGGAAACAGATTTCTCTGCCAAAGCATACATTTCACTTGAACCGCCAAAAACTCTATCAAATAATGTCACGGTTTTACCTCCATTTTCTCGAATTGTTTTTATTGCTCTATCAGTTCTTTTATCTTCCGAATCTCGTCCGTCGCTTCCCGGCTGAAATCGTAGGGCGATTTCCCCTGTCGGTCGGCATCAATGACTTCTGCATTGTAATGAATAAAGCCTAACAGATCTTCTGCTGGGATTTTGCTCCGTATGAAATCCTCATCCTCCGGTCCGCGCACCTTATTGGCAACTACGCGTACCTTCTTGATCCCCAGATCCAGAGCCAATCGCTTGACATTCTTATAAGTCTGCACGCTCCTTGCGCCTGGTTCAATGACTACCACAAACTGCTCCATGCCCTCGCAGGTTCCCCGGCCCAGATGCTCCAGACCGGCTTCCATATCCATGATCACCACATCCGTGCTGCGGAGAATCAAATGGTTCAGGATCCTCTTCAACATCACATGCTCCGGGCAAACGCAACCGCTGCCCCCCGTCTCCACCGTTCCAAGGGTGAGCAGCTTCACGCCGTTATATACCTTGGCATAGGAATCAGGAATATCATCCACCTTGGGGTTCAGCTTGTAAAATTGGTTGTCAGCGGAAGCGCCCGTGCGTTCCTCCACCAATTTTCTCATCCGGCTGATGGGGACAATGGAATCCAACAGTTCTTCCGGAAATCCCAGCGCCAGACCCAGATTGGCATCCGGATCCACATCTGCGGCCAGTACGATCTTACCCTCCTCCGCATACAGTCTTGCCAGGGTTGCGGCAAATGTGGTCTTACCCACACCACCCTTTCCGGTAATTGCAATTTTCATACGTCAAAACTCCTTCTGTCTACTGCTTCTATCCGGAATCCTCATTAGATTCCCAGTGCAGTTCTCTTCTCTTCGATCCGGTCAATCATCTTGTCTACCAGCTTCTCGATATCGGTCTCAACCGTGAAAGAGGCCTCTACCCAGTCACGCAGTCCGTGCTGCAGCAGGTTGTCCACTTCAGTAGAGCCGCAGGTATAGGGATCTACACCCAGGAAGGTATCAATACCGGTAGCTACTACATAGTTACCGATGGAAACTGCCTTCTCAGACATCCACTCAGGAGCACAGCCAACCACCGGTACTTGGGAAATATTCCAGCCGGAATCCTTGGCAATATCGGAAGCCAGGATCATCATACGGGAAATATCTACACAGGATCCCATATGCAATACCGGCGGGATATCAGCCAGCTCGCATACTCTCTTCAGACCGGCGCCACAGATGTCCTTTGCTCTCTTATCCATCAGACCTGCCTTGGCAGCAGCCTGTGCGGCACATCCGGAGGCGATGATAATGATATCATTCTCCAGGAGCTTCTTCATCAATTCGATATGTGCGGTGTCAGGACGGATCTTGGGATTGTTGCAGCCAACCATAGCTACAGCACCACGAAGAACGCCGGACTTCACGCACTCTACCAGAGGTTTGGTAGTTCCGGTTACATCTACAAAAGAGTTGGTTACCGTATCCAACTGCTTCTTAATTGCTTCTACAGAATATCCAACCGTTGCCTTCTGCTTCATATCCGGGATATGAACCAGCTCCGGCTTTCTGTTCTTAAAGTTCTCACAAGCCATCTTGACGATAGACTTGGCATTCTCTGCTGCTGTCTCAGCGCTGAACCGTATAAATTCGGAGTCAGGCATCTGAGCGATGGGAGAAGTAGTCACAAACTTGGTATGGAAACACTTGCTCAAGGGCCCTAATGCCGGGAAGATACATTGCACATCAACTACAATGGCTTCGCAGGCACCGGTCAGGACAACATTCTCCTGCTGCAGGAAGTTACCGGCCATGGGAACACCACGACGCATAGCCACCTCGTTGGAGGTACAGCATACACCGGATACAGTGATGCCCTTGGCTCCCATCTCCTTGGCATAAGCGATCATCTCAGGATCATCTGCATATTCACAGATCATCTCTGACAGTGACGGATCATGGCCATGTACAACAATATTAACATTCTCAGCTACCATAACACCCAGGTTAGCCTCGGTATCAATGGGCTTGGGGGTTCCGAACAAAACATCGGAGAACTCGGTACCTGCCATAGAACCGCCCCATCCATCGGACAGACCGGAACGCAGAGCCTGACGGATCAGGGCTTCCGGCTTAGAAGAACATCCCATATGGGTCATGTGCAAGGAACAGGAAACCTCTCGGTCGATGGCACGAGGAGCGATTCCTTCTCTCTCCCAGATATCCTGGGTATGCTGAGGTGCTCTCTTCAGGAATCTCTGGGTGCCGAATACCTTACCATATTCGCCCAAAGCCTCCACTGCTACCTCGTGAGCCAGGTCATAGATATCCTTGCCTTCAGTCTCGATATCCCATTCCTTAGCGATACGAATCAGCTTATCCGGATCCTTTACCTTATAAGCTCCATCCGGGGCCGAATGATACAGGGTGTTGCAAATCTCACGGCCGTGATCGGAATGAGTCGCAGATCCGCCGGCGGTGAACTTCAGATAATTCCTTCCTACGATACCATGGGCATCGCAACCACAGATTCCTCTCGGTGCTTTTGGGGTGATTCGACAGGGTCCCATCGAGCAGATACGGCAACAAATACCATGCTCACCGAACTTACAATGCGGTGTCTGGTTCTTAACACGGAACTGCCACGCGTCCGCTCCCACCTTGGCGCCAGTTTCCAGCAACCGCTCGGTAGCCGCTTCCATCTCTTCGACTGTCGTCAGTTTGAATTCACTCATCAATTTTCCTCCTTAAATAGTGTACTACCTCTTTTCCTCCGCAAGTGTTGGATTCTTGCGGGTGAATTCTTCTTATTTTTACCCCTCCCGGGGGAGGGGATAAAAATCTGCAAAAGCACCCATTACTCTCTAACTCTCATACACATGTCAGGCCAGGCCTAACTTCTCAACAATTCCCTTTAATGCCGCCCGTACCGGCGAATCTGCCGGCAATTGCACGGTTGGTTTCCCATCACAATCATATTGGTAGACGGTCTCATCGTGGGGTACTACCCCTACCAGCTCCAGTCCTTCCTTCTCAATCTCTTCCATGGTACCTTCATTCAGTTTACCATTCGGCGCCCGATTGACGATCAAGCCCACCCGAGACGGATGCATCTCGCATTCCTTGATCAGTTCGGCGATGCGGCCTGCGGCCTGCACGCCCCTTCGGGAGCAATCGCTGACTAAAATGGCCATGTCCATATTAGGAAGCACTCCCCGGCTGATATGCTCCATACCTGCCTCGTTATCTACCACAATGTATCTGTAACTATTCTGCAGCTTGGCCAGCTGATTCTGCAGAAGTCCATTGACAAAGCAATAGCAGCCCTTGCCCTGGGTTCTTCCCATGACAAGCAGATCAAATTGATCCTCCTCCACCAAAGCATTCTTGAACTTGAATTCCGCATAATCCGCCTTGCTCACACCCGGAGGAATGGGCTTGTCCGCTGCCATCTCCGCACGAGCAATCTCCTCACGGATCTCTCCCAGTGTATGCTCTACCTCGACTCCCAACACCTCATTCAGATTGGAGTTAGCATCGGCATCTACCGCAAGGATAGGTCCTTTGCCAGTCTCACAGAGATATTGAATCAAAAGCCCTGTCAGGGTAGTCTTTCCCACGCCGCCCTTACCGGCGACTGCAATTACCTGGGCCATTGGTATCACCTCCTCAATCGCAGACCAGCTTCACGATACTGTTGGCCAGATCCACCATGAGGATCTTACCCTCTACCCGGGTCTCATCCCCCATGATATCACGGATGATGACCGCATCACCGTCTACGTCTATCCTGGATACGTTCTTGCACAGCACAGTATTGTCACTTTCCTTATATACAGTTGCAAGACACATCTCTTACGCCTCCTTCAAACGTTCCTTTACCAGCGTCAAGGCAAGGCTCAGGCGCATATTACCCTTCTGGAAATCAGCCACGCCGTCCTTGATCTGTTTGGCTGCATCCTCCATTCCAAGCTTTGCCAGGTTGTCTGCCATCTGATCCAGCTCTGCCGCATGATGTTCATTGTGCTGCAGCATGTAGGTCAAAAGAGCAAGGGTCTCATTCTTGCATTCTCCCTCGCTTCCGCAGGAATGACCGCAGCCCTCTTCCTGACTGTGACAGTGCTCATGATCGTGGCCGTGGCCGTGGCAATGCCCTTGCTCATGGTCATGTCCGTGGCCGTGGCAATGTCCCTGCTCATGGCCGTGATCCTGTCCGCCATGAGGAATGGGATTCCCATTCTCGTCCTTCAACAAATGCATATCAATACTCCTTTTCCAGACCCATGGGCCTTCAAGTTGACAGACTTTTGTCAATCGAAAATATTATAAACCATTTAACCAATGAAATCAATAGAAGGCTAAAAACTTCTGTGCACAATTCATGTTTTTTTTCGAATACCGGACTTTATTATCAGGAGGTCGGGACTGTGTTTTTTAAGGCATTTCAGAAGCTATTTTCAGTCTGTTTTCACTCTTGACAGAAGATAAGACTGGCGCTATAATCCCGCTTGGCACGTAAGAAAATACTCTTCCAAAAGGCGATTCTGATAGATGGACACCATGCAATTATTCGGAAAAGAAAAGATCAGCAAAATTCTCTTAAAAACCGCTCCTCCGGTCATGCTGGCGCAGCTGATCCAGGCTC
>CAVJHW010000074.1:0-12364 GCA_963649395.1 Coriobacteriaceae bacterium
CTGCCAGCCAGGGCAGGGTTCATAAAGTTCTGTCCCAGACCGCCAAACAGCTGCTTTACCACAAGAATAGCAAAAACGCTTCCCAATACAGGCATCCACAGGGGAACCTGTCCCGGCAGATTCATGCCCAAAAGGAGCCCCGTAATAGCCGCACTGCCATCTGAAATGGTAATCGTGCGGTGCATCAGTTTCTCATAGATATATTCCGTGGCCACTGCTGTGGCAAGAGCTACCAGCAACACAGCCCCGGCATAAGCCCCATTGAGCCAGACCCCGAAGCAGGCGGCAGGCAAAAGGGCTATGAAGACAAGATACATAATACCACTGGTCTTGGCCTTGGAACGGATATGCGGCGAAGACGATACTTGCAATAGATTTTCCACTCTTTCTTCCTCCCCTCAGCTCTTTTTCTTCTTGGCCAGCAAGATCTTCCGCATGGATTTGATCGACTGCGTCAGCTGTCTCTTGGCCGGACATACGAAGCTGCAGCAGCCACACTCACAGCATTCCAATCCATGATATTGGAGAAATTGGTCTTCTTCCCCATGGTCTGCAAATACAGCCAGCCGAGCCGGCAGGACACGGCCGGGACAAACCTCCGCGCATCTTCCGCAATTAATACAGGCTGTCGGCTCCAAAGCGGAGACCTCATCCCTGGTCAGGGCCAGCAAGGCAGAGGATGTCTTGATCACAGGAATGGACAGGTCGAAAATGGCATTTCCCATCATAGGACCGCCAATGATGAGCTTCTCCGCCTGGCCGACCAGCCCTCCCGCTGCCTCCACCAGCTCCGAAAAGAGCATGCCCGTGGGAGCATAGAAATTCTGAGGTTCCTTCACGGCATTGCCGGTGACAGTAATGATACGATTCATCAAGGGTTCTCCCAAAGCCACCGCCTTATAGATACCTACCACTGTATCAATATTATCTACGATGCAGCCCACATCTGCCGGCAGCATAGAGGAATTGATCTTCCTTCCTGTCGCTGCATAAATCAGCATGCGTTCTGCCCCTTGCGGGTACTTGGTCTTCAACAAAAGAACCTCTATGTTGGTGTCCTGACTGCAAAGACTTCGCAGAGCTTCCGCGCAATCCTTCTTATTATCCTCCACACAGAGATATCCCCGGGCTCCCGGAAAGAGACGCAAGATAATCCGAAGTCCTTCCACCACCTTCTCCGGCTCCTCCAGCATTCTGCGGTAGTCGCTGGTCAGATAGGGCTCACATTCCGCACCATTCACCAATATAGTATCTATCTTCTCCGGCTCCTTGGGAGAGAGCTTCACATGAGTAGGAAATCCCGCTCCTCCCATACCTACAATACCGGCATCCTGGATTCTTGTCAGAATCTCTTCTCTTTTCAGCGTCTTCCAATCCGCCGGCTGGTAAGCCATCTCCTCCATCTGCCGATCATTTTCAACCACAATACAATCATTCAGATTGCCGCCCGGCATCCGCATGGGGCTGATCCCCAGAACAGTTCCGGAGACACTGGAATAGACCGGGGCTGAAACATAGCCACCGGCCTGTGCAATCTTCTGACCTCTCACTACTCGTTCTCCCTTTTGTACCAGAGGCTTGGCCGGAGCGCCAATATGCTGTGACAGAGAAAAATACAGCTTGTCTCCCGCCTGTACAGGTACAATGGGTCTATTCTTGGATAGTGCTTTCCCATCAGCCGGATGGATGCCGCCCAAAAACGTCAATAATCCCATCCTTATCCCTCCTAACAAAAAATAATTTTGACTGCCCATACAGTCCGAATGGTTTTCATTGCTGAAAATCTATGTTATTATAGCACAATAAGGAGAATTATGAAATGCTCATTCAAAAAGAAATTGTACTGGCTGAGATTCAGGACTCGCTTCCCGGGGCTTCTTCCCTCTTCTTCGATATTGAAACCACCGGCCTCTCCTGGCAAAGATCCCACGTCTATCTCATAGGTGCCGCTTATCGCCAGGGGCATCAATGGCTTCTCCGCCAATGGTTCCTGCAAAAGCCCTCCGAGGAAAAAGAACTCCTGCAGGAATTCGCCTCCTTCCTGTCCGGCTTTACACAGATCATCCATTACAACGGGCAAAGCTTTGATCTCCCCTACCTGTCCCACAAATATGCCTTCTACCAGCTCCAGGATCCCCTCTTGACTCTGGAAAGTCTGGACCTCTATCGGGTATTGCGCCCCCTTTCCCCCCTGCTGGGTCTTAGCTCTCTAAAGTTGCAGGAGGTAGAAGCGCAACTGGGGATCCCCCGCCAGGAGCATCACAAGGGCCAGGAGCTTATCACCGCTTACCGTTCTTATCTGCAGGAGGGCACTGAGATTCTCCTGCAGCTTTTGCTGGAACACAATCAGGAGGATATCTGCGGCTTGCTTCCCCTCTATGGAATCACCGCTTACAGTTCCTTGCAAAAGGGACTTTTCGCACCGGCTTCCCCTTATTTTCAGGAAGATCAATTGATCCTTCCCTTGGAACTGCAGGATTCTCTGCCTTACCCCCTGCAGGTCCGTCAAGGCAGCTGTGGCCTGGAAGCAGCAGGCCGACAAGCTTGTCTCACCGTGCAGGCCACCGAAGGAAGTATGAAACACTTCTTTTCCAATTATAAGGACTACTACTACCTTCCCCTGGAGAAACAGGTGGTTCACAAGAGTATCGGTATCTTCGTAGACTCCTCCCACCGCAGAAAGGCCAAGCCGGCCGAATGCTGTCAAAGCGCAACCGGACAATTCTTCTACCAGCCCCAGGTTCGCTTTCAACCGGATTTCTATCCGGATTACCCAAAGAAAGAAGCTTACTTTCTTCCGGATAGCCGGTGGCCGGGCAATAGGGAGCTTCTTAAGTCCTACCTCTGTGATCTCCTGCAGATACTCCTCCCGGCTTCCCACCAAAAAAGGTGACGGAAGAATCTCTCCATCTTCCGTCACCTTGCTTTTTTACCTTCTTAGCCCTGTCGATTAATACTCCTCAGGAATCTGCTCTTCCCTCTCCTCAAACTCCTCTACCGGATCATTTTGCTCAATGGCCTTCATACTCAAGGAGATCTTCCTGCTCTCTCCGTTGAAATCCACAATCTTAGCGCGAATGACCTGTCCTACAGACAGAATATCGGAGGGTTTCTCCACATGATCTCTGGAAATCTGTGAAACATGCAGCAAGGCATCTACACCGGGCTCCAGCTCGATGAAGGCACCAAAATCCGTCATACGGGCAACCTTTCCTTCTACGATCGTGCCCGGAGCATACTTCAGATCCGCATCAATCCAGGGATTCTCATCCTCAAACTTAAGGCTCAAAGCAACTTTCTCGCCGTTGATATCCTTGATCAGGACCCGGATGGGGGTACCGGACTTGAAGATCTTGCGGGGATTGTCCACGCGACCCCAGGACATCTCTGAGATATGCAGCAATCCGTCTGCGCCACCCAAATCAATGAAGGCACCAAAATCTGTCACATTCTTCACGACACCCTCTACCACATCACCCGGGTGGATGCGGGCAAAGAGTTCTTCCTGAAGGCGAGCCTTCTCGGCAAGAATGATCTGCTTCCTGTCACCGATAATCCTTCTCTTTCTGGGATTGAATTCTGTGATCACAAATTCGATCTCCTGATCGGCATACTTGCCCAGATCTCTTTCATAGAGATCGGATACCAGGCTGGCGGGAATAAATACTCTGGTGTCCTCTACGACAACGCTAAGTCCTCCGCTCAGCACCTGGGTGACCTTTGCCTTCAGCACTTCATGGTTCTCGAAAGCTTCTTCCAGTCTCTTATTGCCCTTTTCAGCCGCAAGTCTCTTGTATGTTAAAAGAACCTGGCCTTCGCCATCATTGATCTTCATGATCTTCACTTCCAGCTTATCGCCGACATGTGCAACCGTGGTAAGGTCAAGAGAAGAATCATTGGAATATTCATTCCGGGTAAGGATACCGTCTGATTTGTAACCGATGTTAAGGATCATTTGGTCTTCTTTGACATCAATGACTGTACCCTCAACGATATCTCCGTTCCTGATAGTTTTCAATGACTCATCCAGCATTTGTTCAAAACTCATTTCTGACATGTTTTTGAACCTCCTCAATTATTTTATTTGGGGTAGATGCCCCTGCTGTAATACCTACGCGACGAAATGATTGAAAAGGCTTAAGATCCAAATCAACGAGTGTCTCAATAAAGTAAGTATTCTTGCACGTTTTCTTGCAAATGTCATACAACTTCTGTGTATTAGAACTATGTCTGCCACCAATGACAATCATAGCATCTACCTGCTCAGCAATCTGCCGTGCTTCAGATTGTCTCTCTTCTGTCGCGTTGCAGACCGTATTCACAACAGTAACATCATAACCCTTTTTGGAAAAAATTTCAACTAATTCTTCAAATTTGGTATAATTAAATGTCGTCTGGGCTACCAGAACGGCTCTATCCTCCTTCTTAACCGGCAAATTCTCCACGTTTTCTGGCCTTTCCACCACATAGACCGGTCCTTGGGACCAGCCCTTGATGCCGGACACCTCCGGATGGGACTCATCTCCGGCTATGATAATAGCTGCCCCCTTGCCGCTTTCCTCCGCCACAATCTTATGAATCTTCTTCACAAAAGGACAGGTGGCATCCACGCAGGTCAAGCCCTGATTCTGAATCTTCTCCTGGATTCTCCTGGATATTCCGTGGGAACGGATAATAACAGTTCCCTCCTTCATCTCTTCCAGCTCCTCCTCGGAATGAATGACATGAACCCCCATATTTTCCAGTTCTCCCACCACCTGATCATTGTGGATGATGGGACCGTAGGTATAGACCGGACCCCCGCTTGCTTTGGCCTCCTGGTAGACCTTTTCCACCGCCCGGCGCACCCCAAAGCAGAAACCGGCGCTTTTAGCAACCCTTACTTCCATTCTTCCTCCGTCTGCCCCTTATCACAAAGGGATAGTATTTTCTCTACCACCTCTTCCACACTCATATCGGAGGAATCCAGATAGATGGCGTCCTCCGCCTGACGCAGGGGGGAAACTTTTCTCCTGGTATCCTGTTCATCCCTCCGACGAATATCCGCCTCGATATCCGCAAGGGACTCCTCTACCCCCTTGGCTTGCAATTCCAGATAGCGACGCCTGGCACGGGTTTCCGGGCTGGCTGTGAGAAAAATCTTCAAGGGGGCCTGGGGAAGGACTGCTGTTCCGATGTCTCGCCCATCCATTACCACATTCTGTACCTGAGCGATCTGACGCTGCAAGTCCACCATCTTGGCTCTGACTGCCGGATAGATACTGGTTTTCGAGGCAAGCATACCGGCCCTTTCCGTCCGCACCTCCCCGGTCACATCAGCTCCATTGAGATAGACGTGCTGACTTCCCTCCACATAACGAAGGGAAATCTCTGCTTCCTGACAAACCCGGTTGATGGCTTCCTCCGAATCCAGGTTAATGCCACATCCCTCAAAATATAAGCCCATAGCTCGATACATGGCTCCTGTATCCACATAGATATAACGAAGGCGGGCGGCCACTTCTCTGGCAATGGTACTTTTTCCGGATCCCGCCGGTCCGTCAATGGCAATCTGATAACTCATTTTTCTCCTTTCCGGCAGCTGCCATAGCAGCCGCATAGGCAGTAGACCAAGCAATCTGCAGGTTGAACCCCCCCGTGACCCCGTCCAGATCCAGCACCTCTCCGATAAAATATAGATTCTTGATATACCTGGACTCCATAGTGGTGGGATTGATTTCTCTGACGGAAACGCCTCCCTGGGTGATGATAGCTTCCGAATACCCCCGCAGGGCAGTCAGGGTAAAGGGGAAAGCCTTAATCAGGCTGGCGAAGTCTCTTCGCTCCTCTCGGGTAATGGTATGAGCGGGTCTGTCTCCTGCAATCCCTCCCAGTTTCACCATAACCGGCACTAATTTAGTCGGAAAGAGGGAAGGCAGGATATTGCGGAAGCACTTGTTGGCTGCATGGTTAAATTCTCTCAAAAGGCGGCCATCCACCTGCTCCTCCGTCAGTGCCGGTTTCAAATCCAAGAGACCCTGCAGTTGGCCCTTCTCCAGATAACGTCCTACATAGGAGCTGGCAGACAAGGCCAAGGGACCACTAATTCCAAAATGGGTGAAGAGCAGCTCTCCAAAGCCTTCAAACCGTTTCTTTTTCCCCTCCAGGATGGAAAATGTGACATTTTTCAGGGCAAGGCCCTGCATTTGACGAATATAATCCTCCTGGACTCCAAAGGGTACCAAAGCCGGCCGCAGGGGGGAGATACTGTGTCCCGCTTGTCTTGCAAAGGTATATCCGTCACCGGTGGACCCGGTAGAGGGATAGGACAGCCCACCGGTGGCAACTATCAGGCAATCTCCCTCTATAAAAGCGCCATTGGTCAGCCGACAGCCCTCTATGCCCCCTTCCGCCATCACCAGTTCCTCTACCCGGCTTTTCAGATGAATCTTGACATCCAGCTGCCGCATCCTGGCCTCCATGGCTCGAATGATATCTGAGGAATGATCCGAAAGAGGAAATACCCTTGCCCCCCGTTCCACCTTGGTGGGAACTCCCAGGCCTTCAAAAAAAGCAATGGCTGCCTGATTGGAAAACCCATAAAAGGCACTGTAGAGAAACTTGGGATTGGTAACGATGTTGGCAAATAGGTCTTCCATCTCACAGGCATTGGTAAAATTGCAGCGACCCTTACCGGTGATAAAAAGTTTTTTTCCTAATCTTTCATTCTGTTCAAACAGGTGCACCCTGCATCCTTGCTCCGCTGCAAAGATTGCGGCTGCCATGCCTGCCGCACCGCCTCCTATGATCAGAATCCTGGTCATCTTAATCCTCCATCCGCTGGCTGCGCAGCTTCCACCGATCGTCCAGATAATTGATCTCATCCCCGCTGTAGACCTGATACTCATCCCAGATCTTCTCCAAGGTCTCCAAGGTATGCATGACCTCCTTCTGCCGTCTCATGCAAAGAGCCACGATCAAGGCATTGATAATACTCATAGGAGCCACCAGGGAATCCACAATAGAAGCCATATCGCTCTTAGCCGTAAGATTACAGGAAGAGTAGAGGGTCATGGGGGAATGTATACTGTCTGTGATCGTAATGACCTTAGCATTCCTGTTGTTGGCAAATTCCATGGCCTTGAGGGTCCGCATGGAATAACGGGGAAAGCTGATGCCGATTACCACATCCTTCTCATCTATGCGAATCATCTGCTCAAACAATTCACTGGCGCTGTTGGTGGTGACGATGACCACATGATCCATAATCTGATTCAGATAGAAGCCCAAAAAACTAGCCAGGGGCGCACAGCCCCGGATCCCGGTTACATAGATGGTAGCTGCCCCCAAAATGGTCTCCACCGCCTGCTTGAAAGCCTCTCGGTCCGTAGTTTCCATGGTCATACGGATCTTATCCATATCTGCCTGCAGGACCGTGTCCAGGATCTTGGCTTGTGGAACCCTGGCATAGGTAGCCCCCATACGCTGCAGAGAATTCAAACGGTTCATCACCAGCTCCTCCAGGGCACGATGAAACTCCGGAAATCCCTCATACCCCATCTGAACCGCAAAGCGGACCGCAGTAGATTCACTAACTCCTACTTCCCGGCCTAGCTTGGCAGCAGTCATGAAAACTGCCTGATCATAATGGTTGGTAATATAATCCGCCAGCCGCTTCTGGCCCTTGCTAAAGTCCTTATATTGTTCCTGCATCCTGCTGAGCAGGTTCTCTCTGTGTATCATATTCCATCCTCCTGCTGAGCAGGTTCTCTATCCTGTATCATAATTTTTCCTCCTGCACCCACACCAGTACATTAGTATAGCACATAAAAAAAGCCGTCGCAAGGCGATTTCTGCCTGCTTGAACCCTTACATCTCTTGTGCTATACTAGTGTACTGGCACGTCGATCAACAGGCAAAATCTTCGTGTCAGCACAACACTCCTTAAAAAGTGTGCACGATATCTTATCATTGGTTACAGTGTCAAAAGCCTGAGCCCACGACATACTCGCAAAGCAACGCTAGTCCCTTTAGGGGCAAGTCGATGGGGGAAGGACTTTTTTCCGCATTGACAGCTGCAGCAGACCCGGAGGTTAACTATGAGACGTCTCTTAGGATATATGAAAGAAACCCGAAAAGAAAGCATTTTAGCTCCCTTGTTTAAGATGCTGGAGGCCAGTTTTGAATTGGCTATTCCCCTGGTGGTGGCTCGTATGATTGACGTGGGGGCAGGTCTGGGGAATTCCTCCTATATCATCAGAATGGGGCTGCTTATGATCCTTCTGGGTATCATCGGCTTTGCCAGTTCCGTCATTGCCCAATATTTTGCCGCAAAGGCCGCCGTCCATGCCGGAACCTCCCTGCGAAATGACCTTTTTGCCCACATTGGAACCCTCTCCTATCGGGAGATTGATACCATCGGCACCTCCACCCTGATCACCCGCATGACCAGTGACATCAACCAGGTGCAGAACGGGGTCAATATGTTCCTTCGCCTCTTCCTTCGGTCCCCCTTTGTGGTGCTGGGAGCCATGGTCATGGCCTTCACCGTAGACGTAAAGACAGCCTTGGTATTTGCCGTGGCCATTCCCATCCTCTTCCTTATCGTCTTCGCCATTTTGCTGACCAGCATGCCCCTTTATCAAAAGGTACAAAAACAGCTGGATCGGGTTCTCTTAAAGACCAGAGAGAATCTGAATGGAGTTCGTATTGTTCGAGCCTTCAATCGTCAAAAGGAGGAAATGCAGGAGTTTGACCAGGAAAATGCCAGCTTATACAGAAAGCAGATCTTTGTAGGCAAGATATCCGCCCTTCTGAATCCCTTGACCTATGTGGTGATCAATCTGGGGATTGCCGGAATCTTGTGGCTGGGGGGCAGGCAGGTCTATCTGGGACGTCTGTCCCAGGGACAGGTCATTGCCTTGATTAATTACATGTCCCAGATTCTGGTAGAGCTGATTAAGCTGGCCAATCTTATTATTCTCTTGTCCAAGGCAGCGGCCAGTCTCAAGCGGGTGGAATCCATCTTCCTTATTTCCACAAGTCTGAAGGAGGGAGAGGAGACCCTCGATCCAGGCAGGGGAGCACAGATTATCTTCGACCATGTTTCCTTCACCTACGCCGGGGCTCAGGAGGCGGCTCTCCGGGACATTTCTTTTACCGCAGAAGCCGGAGAAACCATAGGAATTATAGGGGGAACCGGGTCGGGCAAATCCACCCTGGTGAACCTGATCCCCCGCTTCTACGATGCCAGCCAGGGGATTGTTCAGATCAATCAGAGGGATGTTCGACTCTACCATTCTGATTCTCTTCGCAGTCATATCGGCATCGTTCCCCAAAAGGCCGCCCTCTTCCGGGGAAGTCTCCGCTCCAACCTGCTCTGGGGACGGGAGGACGCCACAGACGCAGACCTCTACCAGGCTCTGGATATGGCGCAAGCCAGGGAATTCGTGGACAGCAAGCAGCAGGGCTTGGATCTGCCCATCGAGCAAGGCGGCCGTAATCTCTCCGGAGGTCAAAAGCAACGACTGACCATTGCCCGGGCTTTGGTCCGTCGGCCTGCCATCCTGATTCTGGATGACAGCGCCTCTGCCCTGGATTTTGCTACGGACGCCAGGCTCCGCAAGGCCCTCCAGGAAGGCACCAAAGACAGTACTGTATTTCTTGTCTCCCAGCGAGTCAGCACTGTTCGCAATGCCGATCGGATCCTGGTATTGGATGATGGTTGCCTGGTCGGCTGCGGCAGCCACAAGGACCTGTTACATACCTGCGAGGTTTACAGAGAAATCTGCCAATCGCAGCTGACCCAAGAGGAGGTAGAAGCAGATGCGTAAGAATGAAACACGGGAAAAATGGCAAGTTTGGAGGAAAATCCTACAGCAGATCCGACCCTACCGTTTTTCGGTCTTCCTTTCTCTGCTGCTGGCTATTCTGACGGTGGTTCTCACTTTGTACATTCCCATCCTGACGGGACAGGCAGTAGACCGGATCGTCAGCCAGGGTAATGTAGATTTTTCTGCCCTTTTGACCATCATCCGGAGAATTGCCCTGGCCATCGCAGCCACTGCCCTGGGTCAGTGGCTCATGAATCATATCAATAACAAGATCACCTACCATATTGTCCAGGATCTGCGCATCCAGACCTTTCACCACCTGCAGAACCTACCCTTATCCTATATTGACGCCCATTCCTCAGGGGATCTTATCAGCCGGGTAATTACGGATATCGAACAATTTTCCGATGGACTCCTGATGGGCTTTACCCAGCTGTTCACGGGAATTGCCACCATCCTTGGAACCATCCTTTTCATGCTGTCCATTAACCCCTGGATCGCCCTGGTGGTGATTGTCTTAAGTCCCCTCTCCTTCTTTTTGGCAGGATTTATCTCCAAAAAAACCTTTATCCTGTTCAAGAATCAGTCAGAGACCAGGGGGGAACTAACCGGTTTCACTGAAGAACTTCTGGGTAATCTGAAGGTCGTTCAAGCCTTCGGTCATCAGGAAAAATCCGACGAAGAATTCCGGGAGATTAACAGCCGCCTGGCTCTCTACAGCCAGAAGGCTACCTTCTTCTCCTCCCTGACCAATCCGGCTACCCGCCTGATGTATGCTGCCATCTATGCCGGTGTAGCCATCGCAGGCTGCTTCACCGTCATCGGAGCCGGTCTGACCATCGGACAGCTCACCAGCTTTCTTAGTTATACTAACCAATATACCAAGCCCTTCAACGAGATTACCGGAGTAATCACAGAATTGCAGAATTCTCTGGCCTCTGCCGACCGGGTTTTCCAGCTTTTGGAGGAAGAGGCTATTCCGGCCGACCCGACGGATGCAATGACTCTCCGGGAAGCAAAGGGGGCTGTATGCCTGAAAAAGGTCTCTTTCTCCTATAAGCCGGAGGTCAAATTGATCGAGAACTTTAACCTGTCCGTTCAACCAGGTCAGAGAATCGCCATTGTAGGCCCCACCGGCTGCGGAAAAACCACCCTGATTAATCTTCTCATGCGCTTCTATGAGGTGAACAAAGGAACTATCACCGTAGATGGCCAGGATATGCAAAGGATAACCAGGGAAAGCCTGCGCCACAATTATGGGATGGTTTTGCAGGAAACCTGGTTGAAATCCGGCACCATCAGAGAAAACATTGCCTACGGATATCCGGATGCCAGTGAAGAAGAGGTCCTGCAGGCTGCCAAGGCCGCTCATGCCCATAGTTTCATCCAACGAATGCCCCAGGGATATGATACTCTCATCAGTGAAGACGGTGGCAATCTCTCCCAGGGTCAGAAACAGCTTCTGTGCATTGCCCGCGTCATGCTCCACCTTCCCCCTATGCTGATTCTGGATGAGGCTACCTCCTCCATCGATACCATGACAGAGATCCGAATCCAGAAGGCTTTCGCTGAAATGATGAAGGGGCGCACCAGCTTCATTGTCGCCCACCGCCTTTCCACCATCCGGGAAGCAGACTGTATCCTTGTGATGAAAGACGGTCATGTCATTGAGCAGGGCACCCACTCTGCCCTCCTGGAGCAGGGCGGCTTCTACGCTAATCTCTACAACAGTCAATTTGGCTAATTTGAGAAAAGGCATTAGAAAAGAGAGGGACTGAACCATTGGCTTTCCCAATGTCTCTGACTCATCAGTTCCTCTCTCGGCATCCCTCTTTGGATGATTATGTATTTATTTTATCCCACGTATATGGCGAGAATTTGACCACAATCTGAAAGCTTCGGTAAGATTCTTAAGGAAGTGTAAACAATGATCCCTTAAGCTTCTTTAAAGCTGCTCTTGCGTACTTGCGCCAGCCAGGGTGCTTAGAATTTTGAAATTGCTCGAAATATGGACGAAATTCTTCTCGCTTAAATTCACCCAGTGCACAAATCGTCTGCAATCGTACTTCCTCATCATCTAATAGACAAATTAGGGTTGGAACCGCGCTTTCTATCTTTAATTTTCCAAGGAGCAAAACAAACATTTGCCTATTCTGACCGAACATTCTATTGGGAACAATCTCCAAATACTCTTTTACGAAATTCCTAGATCGTATTTGATAAATACAATCAGATATAAACCAACGGGTTAACTCCTCTGTTTCCTCAGAGTAATAGTCTTCAAGCAGCATCGGAATAATGTCATCCATCCCTTTGATCCGCAAAAATCCCATGAAGTAATTTTGTTCATTGGATTTTTTAAGATTTCTTGCCAATTGATAATATTTGATAGCTATAGGTAATATTTCTTTTTTATGTTTAGGGATAAAACCCAGCGCCTGGTTGCAAGTTCTGAATTCAAAGCCCAAATTTCTCAAGTCCCTTTCAAACAAAGGAATCAGAGAATCTGCGTTTTCTTTAAAATACAGTTCTTCAGCTGCCCTCTCCCTATC
>CAVJHW010000075.1:0-10548 GCA_963649395.1 Coriobacteriaceae bacterium
CCTCCGGGGTATCCGAGAAGCCAAGAATCTGGAGGAATACGATCATCTGGCAGATTCCGCCTATCTGCGGGCCAAAGAAGACTATCTGATGGGCATTAATTTTTCCCGGGCCCTTTCCCTGAAATATGCTTATTCGGTTATGAACTATCTGGGAGGCAAATACCAGGCCATTTCCGTAGGCAGGGTGATGACCTGTGTCTTGGGCATGGTGGTAAGAAGGGAGCGGGAGATCCGCAGCTTTGTGAAAACCCCCTTTTATCGGGTGCTGGCCCATTGTAAGCTTCAAAATCAAGGATTTGACGGGGAATGGAGGGCGGTAGAGGGCAGCCATTGGTATCAGTCGCCTCGTCTGTACAAGGAAAATGGCTTCAAAGAGAAGAAGGATGCGGAGGAGTTGATCCGGGACTTATCCGCTATTTGCCCCCAGGAAGCGACGGTGGATCGGTTAGAGAAGAAGAAGGAGACCAAGAATCCCCCTCTTCTCTATAACCTGGCGGAATTGCAAAATGACTGCTCCAAAATGTTCAAGATCAGCCCGGATCAGACCCTTTCCATCCTTCAGGAGCTCTATGAGAAGAAGCTGGTCACCTATCCCAGAACCGATGCCCGGGTTCTGTCCTCAGCGGTAGCTAAGGAGATTCGGAAGAATATCGCAGGTCTGCAGCAATATGGGCCCTTGGCAGCTTTTGCAGGGGAGATCCTAGCTCAGGGAAGCTATCAGGGAATTGGAAAAAGTCGTTATACCAATGACAAACAGATCACCGATCATTATGCTATCATTCCCACCGGCCAGGGCCTTTCGGGGCTATCCCGACTGTCTGACTTGTCCGGCAAGGTCTATCAGGTCATTGCCAGAAGGTTTTTAAGTATCTTTTATCCTCCTGCCATCTATCAGAAGGTCAATCTGACCTTGCAGATGAATACAAGGTCAGACGCAGAATTTCACGGGAAATCCGGCACAGAAGCCAAGGGTGAAATTGGTAGGGAATCCTTTTTTGTTGGTTTTCGTGTGTTGACGGACGAGGGTTATCAGAAGGTAGCAGTGCCTTCCTCTTCCAGAAAGAAGGAGGAGGGGCAGGAGGCATCCGGGAGGAGAAGGACAGACCAGGAGGAGGGCTTGGGCAAGAAGGAGGCAGAGCAAGAGGAGATTTCCTGTGACGGGGACTTCCTGCAGGCATTGTCAAGTCTGAGAAAAGGTGTTAAGATTCCGGTGGAGGGCTTTGCCATTAAGGAGGGGGAGACCTCACCCCCCAAGCGTTATACCTCCGGTTCCATGATCCTGGCTATGGAAAATGCAGGCCAGCTGATCGAGGATGAGGAGCTTCGCTCCCAGATCAAGGGCAGTGGCATCGGAACCTCGGCCACCCGGGCAGAGATCCTCAAAAAATTGGTTCATATCCAATACCTGTCTCTGAACAAGAAGACCCAGGTTATCACTCCCAGCCAGAGGGGAGAGATCGTTTACGATGTGGTGGATGCTTCCATTCGCCCCCTGTTGAATCCGGAGCTGACGGCCAGCTGGGAGAAGGGACTGACCTATGTGGCAGAGGGAAGTATCACAAGTGAGGAATATATGGGCAAGCTGGAGCATTTTGTGGCCAGACATACGGGAAATGTCCGTCAATTGCAAAATCAGGCGGCTCTAAGAAACCGTTTTGATGCAGCAGCTGCCTATTATAAGACGGAAAAGAAGAGCGCAGCCTCGGAGCGAAAGGGAGGAGCGCGCAGAAGGACACAGTAGGGGAAGCTGGCGGCGAAGGCAAAGCCCCAGAATCCAGTGATCAAAGCAGGAAGCAAGATGGTCCCCAGCCGGGACAGAAAGGAAGCTTGCATGAAATATGTGACTATTTCGGAATTGTATGATATTCGGGAGACGATAGCGCGGGAACTGTTTGAAGATAAGACCTATCCCTGGGAGATTCTGCCCCTGATTGGAGATTTTATCAAAAAGCTGGGGCCAACTCTTTCACCGGAAGACTATGATCATCCCCAGGAGGATGTTTGGATTGCCAAAAGTGCCATCATTTATCCTACGGTTTCCCTGAAGGGGCCTTGTATTATCGGGAAGGATGCAGAGATTCGTCAATGCGCCTTTCTTCGGGGCAATAGCATCGTGGGAGAAGGGGCGGTGGTGGGCAATTCCACGGAATTGAAGAATGTGATTCTCTTTAACAAGGTACAGGTGCCCCATTATAACTATGTAGGGGATTCCATCCTTGGCTATAAGGCTCATATGGGAGCCGGTTCCATTACCTCCAATGTCAAGTCGGACAAGCAGCTGGTTGTGGTAAAAGGACAAGGGGAGAGGATTCCTACCGGGCTGAAAAAGTTTGGATCCATGATAGGAGACAGAGTAGAGGTGGGCTGCGGATCCATCCTGAATCCGGGCAGCGTCATCGGTCCTGACACCAATATTTATCCTCTTTCCAGCGTTCGTGGGGTGATTCCGCCTAACCATATTTACAAAAACGACAAAGAAATCGTCGAAAAAACCCTTTACGAGACAGAAAGTTTATGAGAAAATAGACAGTGGTTTGGATGAGAACAAATTTGAAAGGAGTTACACAATGATTTATTCGAAAGAGGTTGAATTGATGTGTCCGGTACACCAAGGTGTACATCATGGCGCTGCTCCTATTCCGGAACAGGCGAAGTGGGTGAAGGCAAAGGAAGTGAAGGATATCTCCGGTCTGACACATGGCATCGGCTGGTGTGCGCCTCAGCAGGGAACCTGCAAGCTGACGCTGAATGTAAAGGACGGCATTATCCAGGAAGCACTGGTGGAGACCATCGGCTGCTCCGGAATGACCCACTCAGCTGCCATGGCATCGGAGATTCTGCCTGGATTGACTGTCCTGGAAGCTCTGAATACCGACTTGGTATGTGATGCCATCAATACTGCCATGCGAGAGCTTTTCCTCCAGATCGTCTACGGACGTTCTCAGAGTGCTTTTTCCGAGGAAGGTCTGCCCATCGGCGCAGGACTGGAGGATCTGGGCAAGGGACTTCGTTCTCAGGTGGGAACCATGTACGGAACGCTGAAAAAGGGACCTCGTTATCTGGAGATGACCGATGGGTATGTGACTGGAATTGCTCTGGATGAGGATGATGAGATCATTGGTTACAAATTCGTTAATTTTGGCAAGATGATGGATTTCATCAAAGCCGGAGACGATGCCAACACTGCATTTGAGAAGGCCCAGGGTCAATATGGCCGTGTGGCAGATGCTGTGAAGATGGTAGACCCCAGGAAAGAATAATAGAGGAGGACGAGGAAAGATGGCTTTATTTGAATCATACGAAAGAAGAGAAAAACAGGTTCTGGCAAAGCTGGCTGAATACGGAATCGACTCTATAGAAGGCGCAGCAGAGGTTACTAAGGCTGCCGGTCTGGATGTATACAAGATGGTAGAGGGAATTCAGCCGATTTGCTTCGAGAATGCCAAATGGGCTTATACGGTGGGTGCGGCCATCGCTATCAAGAAGGGCTGCCGCAAGGCTTCTGATGCAGCTGCAGCTATCGGCGAGGGCTTGCAGTCCTTCTGTATCCCCGGATCCGTAGCAGACCAGAGGAAGGTAGGTCTGGGACATGGAAATCTGGGCAAGATGCTGCTGGAGGAGGATACCGAGTGCTTTGCCTTCCTGGCAGGCCATGAGTCCTTTGCGGCAGCAGAGGGAGCTATCGGTATCGCCGAGAAGGCCAATAAGGTTCGCCAGAAACCCCTGCGAGTCATCCTGAACGGACTGGGCAAGGATGCAGCCCAGATCATTTCCCGCATCAACGGCTTCACCTATGTGGAGACGGAGTATGACTATTATACCGGCGAGCTGAAGGAAGTCTATCGCAAGTGTTATTCCAAGGACGCTTCCAGCCCCCGGGCCAAGGTAAATTGCTACGGCGCCAATGACGTGCAGGAGGGTGTTGCTATCATGTGGAAGGAGAATGTGGACGTCTCCATCACCGGTAACTCCACCAACCCCACCAGATTCCAGCATCCGGTAGCCGGTACCTACAAGAAAGAGCGTGTGTTGGCCGGCAAGAAGTATTTTTCCGTAGCTTCCGGCGGCGGCACCGGCCGTACCCTGCATCCTGACAATATGGCAGCTGGCCCCGCTTCCTATGGTATGACGGACACCATGGGTCGTATGCACAGTGATGCCCAGTTCGCCGGTTCTTCTTCTGTACCGGCTCATGTGGAGATGATGGGACTGATCGGCGCAGGAAATAACCCCATGGTTGGTATGACAGTGGCCGTAGCTGTTGCGGTAGAAGAGGCAGCCAAAGCAGGAAAGTTCTAAGGAGCCCCTGCCGCCGGAAGGTGATATCGCCCCAAGAGAGAGCTAGCTTTCCTACGTAGTGGTGCGGAATTGCTGGCTTTCCTGGGTGGTGGAGCTGGACAATGCCCAGCATGGAGATTTACTATGGAAATATAAGGAGCAGTGGACAGCCGATGGGCGTCACTGCTCTTTTTATGTAAAGGGAGAAAAAGCTGTGAATATTACTCAGATTAAATATGTCCTGGAGGTGGCGGGAGCTGCTTCCATGCGGGAAGCGGCGAAAAAGCTTTATATTTCCCAGCCCGCCCTGTCCTTCAGTATCCGAGAGTTGGAGGAGGAGCTGGGCATTTTGCTTTTTGAACGAAGCAATAAGGGGATTACCCTGACAGATGCAGGAAGGGAATTCCTCACCTATGCTAAGAAGGCGGTGAGTCAATATGAGATTCTGGAGGATCGCTATCTGTCTAAGAAGGGTGACAGGGAAGGATTTTCTGTCTCCACCCAGCATTACAATTTTGCCATCAAGGCCTTTGCCCAGATCATCCGGGACATGGATCCGGAGAAATATATCTTTTCCATTCATGAAACCAAAACTAGGATGGTTCTGGAGGCTGTAGGCAATCTGCAAAGTGAGGTGGGAGTCATTTCCTTTTCTGCCTCCAATGAGGGCCTGATCCGGAAGCTGCTCAGAGATTATCAGCTGGATTTTCAACCCTTGATGCAAAGGGAAACCTACGTATACCTGTGGAAGGATCATCCCCTGGCCCAAAGGGACCAGGTATCCATTGAGGAGATGCAAGCATATCCCTGCGTGGCCTTTGATCAAAGTGATGACAGCAATTTCTATCTCTCCGAGGAGGCCATGGCGGATTATTCCTTTGATAAGCTGGTGCGGTCCGATGACCGTGCTACCTCCATGGAGCTGATTGCAGAGCTGGGAGGGTATTCCATAGGATCTGGCATGCTCTCAGAGGCAGATTCCAGGCTTCCCGGCCTGGTATCCGTCAAGTTGGAGGAGGAGGATCCCCTTACGATCGGATATATTACCCGAAGGGGCAGTCAGCTTTCTTATTATGGGAAAGCCTATGTGGAGGAACTCCTGAAGTATCGGGAGCTTTAAAAACTGCCCCCCGAGGCTTTCAAAGTTCTTTATCACAGGTGATAAAAGGAAAGAAATTTACAGGAGGGGGAAATGGGTTTATAGTTGTCTCATCAAAACGAAGGAGGCACAAGAGATGTTGCACGTTGTAGATTACAAGATTCAAGACTGTATGTGTTGTCGAATGTCAGGTTCCGGGGCGAATGAAGGAATCCGGAGGTGTTCGGCTAACATGTGTGCGCTTCCATTCCCTACCAGCTGCTGCGTCGTTTCGTAAATCATCAGAGTAATGGTGAAAAAACGATGTACCAGAGACGGGTGATTCTTAGATACATTTGCTCAGGAGCTTTTGATAAAAAGGCTCCTTTTTTCGTGCAAAGACTGGTTGGCCGGTAGAGCTGCCGGGAGAATGCAGAACAGCGAGGAGAGGACAGATGACAGAGGTTTTCAGACTGGAGCACTTATCCAAGGTCTACCAGAATGAGGGAAAAGAATTTCAAGCCTTGAAGGAGATTAACCTGGACATTCAGGAGGGAGAGATTTTCGGAATTATCGGCATGAGCGGGGCGGGCAAATCCACCCTGGTCAGAACGCTGAATCGTCTGGAGGAGGCTTCTGGGGGAAAGGTTTTCTTCTACGGTCAGGACTTGGCAGAACTGGCCCCCCGGGAGCTTGGCAGGACGAGGCAATCCATTGCTATGATCTTTCAGAATTTTAATCTCTTGAAGCAGCGCAATGTGCTGGAGAATGTCATGCAGCCCCTGCGAATTGCGGGGAGCAAGAAAAAAGAGCGTCTGGATAAGGCTAGGGAAATGTTGAAAATTGTTGGCTTGGAGGATAAGGAAAAGACCTATCCCTCCCGCCTGTCCGGCGGCCAGCAGCAGAGGGTGGCCATAGCCAGAGCATTGGCGGCAGACCCCAAGGTTTTGCTGTGTGATGAGGCAACCAGTGCCCTGGATCCCTCTATGACCGGGGAGATCCTGCAGCTGCTCAAGGAAATTAATGAGAAGAGGAAGCTGACGATTGTAATGATCACCCATGAGATGGCAGTAGTGGAAAAGATATGCCACCGGGTGGCCATCATAGATCAGGGAGAGCTGGCAGAGGTAGGAGAAGTAAAGAAAATTTTTCAGAACCCCTCCTCCCCAGCTGCCAAAAAGCTGGTATTCCCCAGCAATCCCTTTGATCCATCGAAGAAATGCAGTCGGGTGATTCGCATCGTGTTTGACGGTTTGGCGGCCAGCCGCCCCTTTATTGCCGATCTGGTGGAGCAGACGGGGCTCAAAGTTAATATTTTATCGGCCAATACAAAGAGTGTGGGAGGCATCGGTTATGGGCAAATGGTATTGGAACTTCCGGATAGGAGAGAGGATCAGGAGACCATTATTGATTTCTTCCAAACCAGCGGCTTAAGCCTACAGGAGGTGGAGAAAGAATGAGCGCTTATATCATGGAAAGCATCAAAATCGGAATCCTGGAGACCCTGGAAATGACAGTGGCCGCCTCGATTCTGACCTATCTGCTGGGTTTACCCCTGGGAATATTACTTTATTCTACCGCCCGGGGAGGAATCCTGGAAAATAGACCCTTGAATCTTGTGGTAGGGTTGCTGGTCAATATTTGTCGTTCCCTGCCCTTCCTGATCCTATTGGTTTTGCTGATTCCCCTGACACGGCTCCTTACGGGATCCTCCATCGGAACAGCCGCCTCAATTGTTCCTCTGACCGTGGGAACCATACCTATTGCAGCCCGGATGGTGGAAGCATCTCTCAACGAGGTTCCGGCGGGGATTTTGGAGGCGGCAAAAGCCATGGGAGCCTCTCCCCTATATCTGATTCTTCATTTTATTTTACCGGAGGCAACCCCCTCCCTCTTGTCGGGAGCAGCCATTAATGTCGCGACCATCCTGGGTTATTCTGCTATGGCAGGCGTCATCGGGGGAGGAGGGCTGGGAGCCATCGCCCTCCAATATGGATATTATAGATATCAATCGAATGTCCTATGGACAACCGTCGCAATTCTGGTTCTCATGGTTATGTTGATCCAAGCGGCAGGCAATCTTGCCGCCAGAAAGACCCGCAAGTAAGAATTGCAAGGAGGTATATTATGAAAAAACATATTTTAACAGCAATTAGCCTTTTGACTTTGACAGCTGCATTGACAGCTTGCACCGGCTCCTCCCCGTCCGGCTCTGGGGATTCGGGCTCGTCTGAGAATGCCGGTTCCTCTGCGGCTGCCGCTTCCTCTACGGAGGAAAGCTCATCTGGGGGGAAAACAGTTACGATTAAGGTGGGCGCTAATATTACCCCTCATTCGGAGATCCTGGAGGCGGCCAAGCCGCTTCTGGCAGAGAAGGGGATCGATCTGGAGATTGAGCAGATTGAGGATTCCATTACCCCAAATATTGGAGTGACAGAGGGAAGTCTGGATGCCAACTATTTTCAGCATCTGCCCTATCTGGAGCAGTACAATGAAGAAAATGGAACGGATCTGGTCTCTATCGGAGCCATTCACTATGAGCCCTTTGGCATCTACGCCGGTAAGACCAAGGACCTTTCAGAACTTTCGGAGGGTGCTACGGTGGCAGTGCCCAATAATGTAACCAATGAGGCAAGGGCCCTGCTTCTGTTGGCGCAGGAGGGGCTGTTGACCCTGGATGAGAAAGCAGGGGTCAATGCCACGGTAGAGGATATCTTGGATAATCCCAAGAAGATTACTTTCAAGGAGCTGGCACCGGAGCAGCTGGTTCAGGCTCTGCCGGATGTGGATCTGGCGGTGATCAATGGCAATTATGCCCTGGAGGGGGGCTTGAAGGTCAGTGATGCCTTGGCAGTAGAGGCGGATGATGGGCTTGCGGCGAAGACCTATGGCAATATTATCGCAACAAGCCCGGAGAAGGCAGAGGATGAGGCCCTGAAGACTTTGGTAGAGGTCCTGCAGGGAGAAGAGATTTCGAAATTTATCGAGGAAAACTATGATGGGGCAGTAGTGCCGCTGCATTAAGGAGGCAGACCAATGATTGACTTTACGTATTACAATCCTGCCCGGATTGTATTTGGAGAAAAGAGCGAGAAGCAATTAAAGGAGCTTTTGGAGGCTCAGGGAGTCAGGTCCCTGCTCCTGGTCTATAGTGGTGATTTTATCAAGGACCTTGGCATTTATTCGGTGATCAAAGAGGCGGTCCAGGAGTTGGATATCAATTTTAGCGAAAATGGCCAGGTGGTTCCCAATCCGGATATAGGTCTGGTGAGAAGGCTGGTAGACCAGGGAAAGAAGGATAAGGTGGATTTTGTATTGGCCGTAGGGGGCGGAAGCTCCATTGATACGGCCAAGGCGGTAGCACTAGGTATTCCTTATGAGGGGGATGTATGGGACTTCTTCGAGAAGGGGATTTCTCCCCGGAGGGTATTGCCGGTGGGGGCTATTGCCACCACGGCCTCCAGCGGATCGGAAACCTCCAATGCGGCCATCCTTTCCCAGGGGGAATGGAAGCTGGGCTTCGAGGATGATCGGCTGATTCCCCGCTTTGTCATTATGAACCCCCGCTTTACTGCCAGTATTCCTGCTTATCAGACCTCTGTGGGGATTGCGGATGTCCTGGCCCATCTGTTAGAACGGTATTTCTCAGATGAGAAATATTCTGACACGACAGATTATCTCATTGAAGGTGGAATCAAGGCTCTCTTGGTCAATGCAGACCGACTTCTGGAGAATCCCCAGGATCTCAATGCCAGGGGAGAGCTTCAATGGCTGGCCAGTGTAGCCCATAACAATTTCCTGGATGCGGGAAGAAGGGCAGATTGGGGCTCCCATCGGATCGAGCATGAGCTGTCTGCCCAATATCATATCACCCATGGTGAGGGCATGGCCGTGGTTTTGACAGCCTGGACCCAATATATGGCGGACAAGAAGCCCTGGCGGCTGGCTCTATTGGCCAGTCGTGTATATGGGGTGGATGCCTATGATTATTCCGAAAGAGAAAGAGCCCTGCGCCTGTCTCAAAGTCTGAAAAGCTTCTTTCGAAAATTAGGTCTGAAAACCAGTCTGACTGAGCTGGGAATCGGAGACGGGGATTTTGCAATCATGGCGCAAAGGGCTACCAGAAATGGCTCTGTGGGACACTATCAGCCCCTGGACGCCCAGGCCATCCAGGCAATTCTGAGATTAGCTTTATGATTCCCGCAAGAGGAGGAAAAGGATGAAAGCATATGCAAATCAAGATATCAGGACCCGCCTGATCCATGGGGGCATCAGCACCGATCCTCTGACTGGGGCAGTGAATGTTCCTATCTATCAGACCTCAACCTTTGCCCAGACTATACCGGGCGACCACAAGGGCTTTGAATATTCCCGAACAGGCAATCCCACAAGAAAAGCCCTGGAGGCTCTTATCGCAGACCTGGAATCTGCCAATTACGGTCTGGCCTTTGCCTCGGGTCTGGCGGCCATCACCGCTGTCCTGCTGCTCTTCCAATCCGGGGACAAAATTCTCCTTTCGGACAATGTATACGGGGGGACCTTCCGGGTTCTGGACCAGGTTTTTAAACAATTTGGACTCTCTTATGAGATGGTAGATACCACGGACCTTGCTAAGGTGGAGGCGGCCATCGACTCCCAGGTCAAGGCTATCTATATCGAGACTCCTACCAATCCCTTGCTGGGAATTACCGATATCCAGGCCATGGCAGAGCTTGCCGGGAGATATAAGCTGATTTCCATCGTGGACAATACCTTCTATACTCCCTATCTTCAAAGACCCCTGGAACTGGGAGCGGATATTGTCCTCCACAGTGCCACGAAATATCTGGGCGGTCATTCGGATCTGGTGGCCGGCCTTGTGGCAGTGAGAGATCAGGCCTTGGCAGACCGGCTTTATTTCCTGCAAAATTCCACGGGAGGAGTATTGCAGCCCTTTGATTCCTTTCTTCTGATTCGGGGGATAAAGACCCTGGGAGTGCGTTTAGACAGACATGTGGCCAATGCAGAGAAGATTGCAGCCCACCTGCTGGCTCATCCGGCGGTAAAGAAGGTATACTACCCGGGCTTAGAAAATCATCCGGGTCATGCCATAAATGCCAAACAGGCAAAAAACGGAGGGGCCATGATTTCCTTCGAATTGGGGGAGGATCATGATAGTAACGAATTCTTTCGTCAGCTGAAGCTGATTACCC
>CAVJHW010000075.1:10558-12351 GCA_963649395.1 Coriobacteriaceae bacterium
TACCCTGGCTGAGAGTCTGGGAGGAGTAGAGTCTCTGGTTTGCCATCCGGCCTCTATGACCCATGCTGCCATTCCCCGAAAGCTTCGGGAACAGGTGGGCATCACGGAGGGTTTGATCCGTTTATCCGTGGGTATAGAAAATGTGGATGACCTGATCGCAGACCTGGATCATGCCATTGGGGCGTCTCTGAGCAGGAAGGGTGGAAGTCATGAGCTATTATGACTCAATGCAGGACCTGATCGGCCATACGCCCCTGGTGAGATTGGGCAGAATCAGTGAGCAATATGAGGCAAATCTCTTTGCTAAGCTGGAATTGATGAATCCCGCAGGCAGCGTCAAGGATCGAGTGGGACAATATATGGTGGCGGATGCGGAACATAGGGGACTTTTGAAGCCGGGATCTACCATAGTAGAGGGTACAGCCGGCAATACTGGCCTGGGAATCGCCTTTGCAGCCCTGGGAAGGGGATATCGGGTGATTTTCGTGGTGCCGGACAAGTTCTCTCAGGAAAAGCAGACCCTGATGCGGGCCTTGGGGGCGGAGATCATCCATACACCCAGAAAAGATGGCATGCTGGGGGCAGCGGCCAAGGCGGAAGAGATCAGAAAGCAGATCCCGGGGGCTATTTCCTTGCAGCAATTCAAGAATCCAGCCAATCCCCGGGCTCATTATGAGACCACCGGGCCGGAGATCTACCAGGACATGCAGGGAGACATTGATTATGTGGTCATGGGCGCCGGAAGCGGGGGAACCTACAGCGGGGTACTGGCCTACCTGAAGGAACAGGATCCGTCGATTCAGGGAGTTTTGGCTGATCCGGAGGGGTCTTTGATGGGAGGTGGAGACAAACATCATGATTATAACATAGAGGGGATCGGCAACGATTTTATCCCGGAAACGATGGACATGAAGCTAGTGGATCAGGTGATCAAGGTCAAGGATGCGGAGGCCTTTCAGGGAGCCCGAGAATTGGCAGCCCGGGAGGGCATCCTGGCGGGTTCCTCCTCCGGAGCAGCCCTGGCAGCGGCCCAAAAGCTGGCAGGACAGGTGGGAAAGGTCAATATCGTGATCCTTCTGCCTGATCGGGGAGACCGCTATTTCAGCACAGGCTTATATCAGTAAAAAGGAGAATGAAACCATGGCAAGAGTAAATTTATTGAAACCGGAGGAATTGACAGGAAAGGCAAGGGAGGCTTATGAGGATTTGGCCGCTCACAATAAGGTAACTAATATGAAGCTGGCAATGCTGCAGGATTACGGTACCTATCTGGCCTATATGGGCTGGTATGATTCCTGGGCCAGCTTGGAGAAGATCGTAGGCCTTAGAGCCGCAACCATCTACGCCCATGCGGTGTCCACTACCAACGGCTGCATGCTTTGCTCCCTCTTCTTCATCAGCGATTTGCGAGAGCTGGGATTGGATCCGGAGAACCTGGTTTTGGAGGAAAATGAAAAGATCCTCACCCAATTAGGCCAACAGATTGTGATGGATCCCACCAAGGTACCCGACGAGATTTTTGACCAGCTGCGGAAGTTCTACACGGATCAGGAAATTGTGGCTATCGTGGGATTTGCAGCCCAAATGCAGGCTACCAATAACTTTAATTCTGTATTGGGCGTAGATGTGGATTCCAGACTTCTTCCCATCAAGGATCAGTTCCGCCCGGCCACCTGGAGATAAAAATATCGACTTGCACCCCTTTCTATGCTATGATGGTACGACAGACTAATGATAGCAGAGAAAGGGGTCTTTTCTATGAAAGATTCTTCTGAAAATAAATGGAACCATAT
>CAVJHW010000076.1:0-12312 GCA_963649395.1 Coriobacteriaceae bacterium
AAGGAGGTAGGGCAGGAACTGGGGGTTTCCGCCGTCTATGGAGATCCCAAGGATCTGTGCCAGGATCCCAACGTGGAAGCCGTGGCCATCATCACCAACACCGCCTCCCATGTAGAGATGATCAAGCTGGCTATGGAGGCCGGAAAACATGTATTCTGCGAGAAGCCCCTGGCAGATACCGTGGAGAAATGTAAGGAGGCCGAGGCCATCGTGGCCGCCCATCCGGATCTGATCTTCATGCTGGGCTTCATGCGCCGCTATGACCATTCTTACCAGGTAGCCAAGAAGAAGCTGGATCAGGGAGACATCGGCCGGGTTATCCTGGTACGCTGCTACTCTCAGGATCCCATTTCCATCATCGAGGGAACCCTGGACTATGCTCCCCGCTCCGGCGGTCAGTTCATCGACATGTCCATCCATGATTTCGACCTGATCCGCTGGCTGACCGGTTCCGAGGTCAAGGAGCTGTGGGCCACCGGCGGCTGCTATGAATTCAAGCAATATGCCGACTGGGATGACGGCGACAATGTATCCGGATTGATGAAGATGGAAAATGACGCCATGGCCTTCTTCTTCGCCGGCCGCGCTGCTGCCCATGGCTCTCATGTAGAGACAGAGATTGTCGGTACCCGGGGCACCCTGCGCATCGCCTCCATTCCCACAGATTCTCTGGTGGAGGTTATGAGTCAGCATGGCGTCTGCAGAGAGTGCTATCAGGACTTCATCACCCGCTGGCACGATGCCTATGTCCATGAGATGGAAGTATTCTGTGACTGCGTAGCCAAGGGAATCCAGGGCGATCCTGGAGTCGTTGACGGAACCCAGTCCACCAAGATTGCCTTCCGCTGCAAGGAATCCTTCCTGACCGACAAGCTCCTTCCCCTGGAATAAGTTGACCTGATGAGGAATTGATAAGATGAATGTAAAGCTCGGAATCTGTAACTTCTGTCTTCCAGGTACCGGAGTCTTCGCCCCCCAGCTCACTGCAGAGCTGGGGCTGGATGGCATGTCCCTGGAATTTGGCTCCTATGAGCACGGATGGCCCCTCTCCCAGCGAAGACTCCAGGACCTCTACCTGGAAGCCCAGCAAAGATATGCTATTGCCTATCCCAATATCGGCTGCAGCGACGGAGATAATATCCCCTTCTTCACCCCAAAGGGGGACCCCCTCTATGATGTCGTGCAGACCTGGATCAGCAAGGCGGTAGATGCCGCCGCCTATATGAAGATTCCCATGGTATTCTTCTCCAACTTCAATGCCAGCCAGGTCAGGACGGAGGCGGAGCTGGAGCAGACAGCCAGCAGGTACCGCTATCTCTGCGATTATGCCGGGGATAAGGGCATTGAGATTTCCTGTGAATGTCCCTTAAGTGTGGAGAAGCAGCTGCAGCTGGTGCAGATGGTAGATCGGGATAATTTCTCCCTCTTCTACGACAGCGACAATTACAGCTATTTCACCGAATTTCAGCAGGTAGATGTCCTAAAGGGCATCTATCCCCATATGGGCAATCAACTCCATGTCAAGGACAGCAGCCTTGGCTGCATCGCCAATGCCATTCTGGGCACCGGGGTATCTGATTTTCAGGGCACCATAGAATACCTGAAAAGCCAGGACTACCAGGGCTGGCTGATCCTGGAGAACCTCTACGAGCTAGCCCCCATGCGCCACCTAAGGGAGGATTATTTCGACCTGGTGAAGGAAGACATCAAGGTTCTGCGGCAAGCAACAGGTAGGCTGACAGGTTGATCCCTGTGCCCCCCTGTTATCACTAGCTCATCTGGTTCCACATGGCAGGTCAGATTCAGCACTTCCACGCCTGCTTCCTTTGCCTGGCAAAAAATCTCCGCAAATTGCGGCTGGGTATCACGGTTGGGATAAACCTCTGTCACCCCATCCATCTGTATCACAAAGGCCAACATAGCGTGATACCCAGCCTTCTTCGCTCTGATCAGTTCCCTTATATGCTTTACCCCCCGCTCTGTAGGAGCATCCGGAAAATATCCAACTCCTCCTATTTCCAAGGTGCAGCCCTTGACTTCCAGCAGAAAATGCTTCGGCTTCCTGCCGCCATCTTTCTTCTCCATATAGAAATCAATGCGGGAATCCCCATACCTGTATTCCGGAGTGACTTTGCTATAATCCTGCGTGGCAAGCCATTCCTTTACAACCTTGTTGGGTGCCTGGCTGTCAATGTTGATCAGCATTCCGGCATTCTTCCTCACTGCCACCAGATCATACTTCGTCTTCCTGCCGGGGGTCCCCGGAGCGGTAAGGTATATCTCAGCACCCGGTACCAATAGTTCCCTGCACCGCCCTGTATTCTTCACATGGACGGTCTCCCTGCAACCATCGATATCCACCTCCGCAATAAATCGATTAGGCCGGGAAAGAAATTCCCCCCGGATGATATTATCGTACTTCATCCCCTGTCCCTACATATCCAAAATGCAACCATTCACAACCCAACACTGCCCACTATCCACTAACCGCTATCCACTATCCACTATATCGGATTTTCAGCCCTTTTGCAAGGTGTCCGGTGACGAGAAACAAGGAAGAAGGCCGCAGCGCCAAAACGCTGCGGCCTTCTTCCTTGTTTCTCGCCTCCGAATGGGGGGAAGATAATCCTATCTTTAACCGTATACCTTCTCGATCAGCTCATCGATATTGCTGTCGTCTACTGCATAGAGGGTAATGTTGTTGCGGTCCGGAATCTCCTCTCCCAGATACATCTTCTCAGCCAGCTCTCCGCACAGATCGCCGATGGATGCCCAATAGCACAGAACGGCTGCCTTCCAATCGCCATTTCGAATGGCATCTGCGGTTTCCTCCAGACAGATACAGCCTACCACGTCTACCTGATCCAGCATATTGTTCTGCTTCAGAGCTTCCACAGCTCCATTGGCTTCCTTATCGTCTGCTGCCACAATACAATTAATCTCGTCGCCATATGCAGTAATCCAGTCCTCGGTTACCTGCATGGCTGTCGCTGCGTCAAAGTCTCCATTCTGGCTGGATACTACCTCCAGGTCTGACCGCTGCGCTACGATGTCCTCAACGCCTGCTTTTCTCTTAATGGTAGCTTCCCGTCCGGGAGTTCCCTCCAGGATGAAGATCTTAGAATTCTCCGGAAGATTATCCACGCACCACTGTCCCTGGGTCTCTCCGAACTCGGTCTCATCAAAGCCTACGAACTTCCAATCGCCTCCGGTAGCCTCTGTTCCTACCATGAAGACCGGAACGCCCTCTGCATTACAGGCCTCTACGGAAGCCGTGTTACCCTCCGTATCTACCCCGTTCAGGAACATGATATCTACGCCCTTGGTCAAAAGAGTCTCTATATTGGTAGCCTGCTTTTCCACATCCAAAGCGGAATCCGCAATCAGAACTTCCACGGAATCCGCACCGATCTTCTTGGCAAATTCCTCACTCTCCACGTAATCCTTCAGCTTCAGAGCAGCCGGATAGGTATTGGGATCAGAATTATCATTATTTACATAACCAATGCGATAAACCAGGTCATCCTTCAATTTGAAGTCCCCGCTGGATGTCTGACCGGAATCAGACGATGCGCTCTCTGACCCATCCTGGGCTGAGGATGCATCCGTTCCGGATGAAGCGGCTGAACTGCTCTTTCCTGAGTTACCTGCATCTTTGCCTTTTCCACATCCGACCATGGCCATGCTGGTCACCATCACTGCTGCAAGCAGGACTGATACAACTTTTCTTTTCATTCCTATATTTCCTCCTGATTTTTTTTCGGATTACATGCCCGGCTGCGCTGGAATTGTATCCTCCTATGCATATCCACGCTGTAACCCCTTTTTGCGACGAGTACAGCATAGCATTTTGCACAAACAAAGTACAGTTATCCTCCCCTTTTTCCACCAGGCTTTCCCTTTTTCGTAGATTTTTCCCCCTCCTCCCCCAGGAATCCCCCATCCAACCGAATTCTATGGTACAATAAAACTGTTGGAAACCAGGCAAACACCCCCATGGCGGCTAGCGCCGCCTCCACCAGACAGGAAGGCCGGGGGAACATACCGTCAACTGCCCGCCACCGAAAGGTAGGGGGAGGAGCCTATGAGAAACGAAAGGACTTAAGTTATGAAGACCAGTCAATATCCTTATCTGAACATGCTTTGCCAGGATGCCTCCGGGATCCATGTGGAGAATTGGCAGGAGTCCTGGTCCGTGGATATGCACTGCCATGATTATTACGAGCTGATGCTGATCGGCTCCGGCTCCTGCCGTCATGTCATGCATGGCACGAAAACTCTGCTGATTCCGGGGGATGCCGTCCTGATCCCCCCTCATACAGCCCACGGCTATGAATTGAATGCCCAGATCTCCCTCTACAATTGCCAATTTCGGCCGGAAAGCCTAGATCCGAAGGTGGTCCAGCTTCTGGATGTGCAAAGCGGCTTAAACCAGGCAGGGAGAGCGTCCAAATCTCTGGAGGGTCAAGAGCCCTACGAAGCCTTTTGGCAGCATCTGGTTACGGACCGGGAGGAGATGCATGCCAGCTCTCTGACAGCCTACGAGATCAACAGCTGCAAACAGGGTGTCGTCCATCTGACCCCCTCGGAACTGGCCTATATGGTAGCCCTCTTAGAGCATTTACTGAGCAGGCAGAAAGTTGAAACTTCCTACTATGGCCTGCTCAAGGAAAAATATACGGAGATTATCCTCCTGGAGATGCACCAGGCCATTCAGAATCAAAGTCACAAGTATGCTGCCTTTTCGGCAGCCAATCAAAGAATTATAGCTGAAATTCTGGCCGAGATGGAGAACCACCTGTCGGACCCCTTCGACATCTCCCAGGTGGCTAAAAAATACTCCTTTAGCCCCAACTACCTGCGAAAGCTCTTTAAGGACTTTACGGGAGTACCCCCCATCCAGTACCTGAATCGCCTGCGGATCATCTGCTCCTGCGAATGCATGGAACAGATGGGAATGGACAGCAAAAGTGCGGCAGAATATGTGGGCATCTATGATATGAACTATTTCTCCCGCTTGTTCAAGCAGATTATGGGTTATACTCCCGGAAATATCTCCAGAACCGGGAGATGACTTTATGCACTTTGTCCTGGTTTCTCATCAATTCGGTATTCCTTGCGTTATTTTATGCTAAAAATGTGTTGTTCTCTTCTCGCTTCGTGGCCGGTTTACAGCTACAATTATCCATATAGAAAAAACATACCAACCAATGAAAGCGGACGGAGGATACTGAGTATGAACGCAAGAGAAAGAGAGATACTTACCCTTAATTTTTCCAACCAGGGGCTGGATCGCGGAGTCATTGAGGAGAGCATGGAGCCTTGGGATAAGACGGTTCGAAATTGGGCAGACCAGGGATATGATACAGGCATGCTGGAGAAATTGCATTTTTCCCTGCTTCCCACGGACAATGTCTACCATGTCTTGGAAGATTATCCGGTTTGGCAGGATTATTACAATACCATGCAAACCCAGATCATTGCCGACCAGGAAGCTGGCCTGGACTGGGATCCGGTATATCGGATCACCTTCCGTATTCCCTACGCCTGCTATCCCACAGAGATCCGGGAGGAGACAGAGGAATATGTCATTCGCCGGGATCGGGACGGCTGGGTGCGCAAGTATCCCAAGGACGGCAGTCTTGTCACCCGGGTAAAACCAGTGGTTACGGATATGGAAGATTGGCTGCAATATAAGGCTGATATTATCAAATGCATGGAAACCTATTTTACCGATGAGAATCTGGAAAAGGCCTACGGCCCCTTCCGGGAGATTTCCAAGGAATATCCTGTGCGCCTGCGAATCTCCGGCTTCTTCTGGACCCCCCGCTTCCTGCTGGATAACGAGGAGCAGCTCTATGCTTATTATGAGCAGCCGGAGCTTCTCAAGGATATCTGCCAATTCCAGACAGACGTATATAAGGAGCAGCTGGCCAAGATTCTCAAGATCCTGACCCCCTCCACCATTTTCTTCGAGGAGGACTTAAGCGGGAAAACCGGTCCCATGATCTCTCCGGATACCTTTGAGGAGTTTTGTCTCCCCTACTACCATCAGATCATCCCCATGCTCCGGGCTGCCGGTGTCCCCAATATCTTCATGGATACGGATGGGGATTTCACCTTGATGATCCCCAAGATCCTGGAAGCAGGCCTGGACGGTGTCCTCCCGGTGGACGTCAATGCCGGTGTGGACATTGTCAAGGTGCGGGAGCAGTATCCCAACCTAAAGTTCATGGGAGGCTTCAACAAGCTTTGCATCGTAGAGGGCAAGGAGGCCATTGACGCAGAACTAAAGCGCCTGACCCCTGTCATCCGCCAAGGAGGCTGCATCATCTGCACCGACCACCAGGCAGCCCCCCACACCACCCTGGAAAACTACCGCTATTACACTGAGCAACTGAAAAAGTTGGTAGGAGAACTGCGGCGGGAAGGAGCATAATCATTCCGAAAAGGCTGACTTGCAGGCTGCCATGCAAAAAACGAAAACGCCTGGTAAAAATGCCCCCTATATGGGGGCATTTTTGAACTTCAGCTGTCACATAGAGCAACATTTTAGAAGATTTTTCTCCTGGTTCGGTGTATAATGAAGGGCAGAATTCGACGGAGGATGCTTGCAGTTCTGTTCCGTCGAGAAAATACAGACAGGAGGAAACATATTTGCAGAAAATCTATAAAATCGGTGTCATCGGACTGGGGGATATCAGTACCGTCTATCTCAACAATCTTCGCAAATACCCCCAATATGTAGAGCTCTATGCCTGTGCCTGCCGGTCTCTGGAGAAGGCTGAGCAGAAGGCAAAGCAATTTGGCTTCAAAAAGGCTTATGCCAGCGGGGATGCCCTGTTGGCGGATCCTGAGGTGGATGTGGTCATGAACCTCACCACCCCGGCCATGCATTATCCCTACAATATCGAGGCCCTTCGCCGGGGAAAGCATGTATATTCCGAAAAACCCTTTGCTGCCACCTTCCAGGAGGCCAAGGAGGTGCTGGACCTGGCCAAGGAGAAGGGGCTCTATTGCGGCTGTGCCCCGGATACCTTCATGGGAGGCCGCATCCAGGCCATGAAGCGGTTCATGGATGAGGGAGAGCTGGGTCAAGTAGTGGGCGGAAGTGCCTTTATGCTGTGCAGGGGCTGGGAATGGTTCCATCCCTCACCGGACTTCTATTACCAACCGGGAGGCGGTCCCCTGCTGGATATGGGACCTTACTACCTGCACTGTCTCCTGTCCCTGTTGGGACCGGTGGATTCCGTCTGTGCCATGGCCACCAGGGGCCAGGAGATCCGCCAGATTGTCTCCGGTCCCCGAAAGGGAGAGCAAATCCAGGTGGATCCGACAGTTGACACCCATATTGTATCCAATCTCCGCTTCCGAAATGGCGCTTTGGTGACCCTAAATGTCAGCTTCGACGTCTGGGATTCCACCCTGCCTCGGCTGGAGCTCTACGGAAGCAAGGGAACCCTTGCCATGGCAGAGCCGGATCCCTGTGACGGTCCCAACATCTACGGAGGCCAGCTCTGGTTCCGAGGACAGGCAGAGAGCCGCTGGCTGCATATGCCCAGACGGGAGGAGGATCTGCGATCCGACTGGAAGCAGATACCGGTAGAAGGTCCCTTTAACCAGACCGGTCAGGCAGAAAACAGCCGGGGAATTGGCCTGGTGGATATGGTTCAAGCCTTCGAGGAAGGTCGGCCCAACCGGGCCAGCGGCGACATGGCCACCCACGCTTTGGAGGTAATGGAAGGAATCCTCACCTCCGCCAAGGAAAAGAGATTTGTGGAGATGAAAACCGACTTTCAGGTACCGGAGGCCTTCCGAGGATTCTGAGATGGGGCGGAGGAAGATTCAGCGAAAAATGTCTTAGGGAATGCCTCTCTATGAAAGCATCCTGAGGAAAATATCCTAAGAACTTCTAGCGTTTCCCCGTCATAATATCCGCCGCGAATCGGCTCCTGGCCAATCCGGGATTGTCCAGCATGCCGATTCGCTCCCCCAGCTCCATCCCTGCCCGGTTGGCCTTTGTATAGGGGGTCCACAGGGGCAGGTCTGTGCCCTTGGTCTTCTCCTTCTTGGAGGCTCCGCCCTCTGACCTTCCAGCCTTCGAACCTCCCTCCTCCTGGGCTTCTCCATTGGGATCTCCATACTTTGCGAAATTGCACCAATAGGTAGTCATGGCATTGGCCAATTCATAATCCAGACCCTGGAAGGGGCGGTCGCTGCGGTGGAGGGTATGGAAGACATACCACAATTCAGCGGAATGGAAGGCGCCTGCGTCTCTTTCTCCCGGAAGGTTGCGGTTGAAATAATAGAGCCAGGTGGGCGGGACATTCTCCTTCTTGGCCTGCATATCCGCGAAGGCCAGAACGCCGGGCTGGAGGAAGTCGTTCAATCCTCCCTCGTCGATGGCCTTGTCCGGATCCTGGTCGTAGCCTATCAGTTCCAGAAACTCCTCCCCATAAGCTCCAAAAACTCTTTGGACCATCTTCCGGAAGGAGTCCCGGCTCTGACGGGGGCTGAATCGATAGGCTCCGTTTTCGTTGGAAGTTGTCCCTATGATATAAGGGATCTGCTTCATGGTATTCTTCTCCACTGCCTCATAGGTCTTCATGGTCTGGGAATACCCATCTACACAGGGGAAGAATAAGAGATGTGCTCCCTCAAAGGGAACCTGGGCTTCTACAATCTTCTCCCAGGGAAGCTTCCGGGCTTCCTCTATGGAGCCCACCTGCAGATAATCCAGGAAATCCTTGCCTATTCTCTCGCTTTCCTCATAAGTAGGAGTCGCCCCTATATCAATCTTCTCGTTATTGTATCCCCCACCGCTTTGCATGATGGCCCCTGCAATATCCCCATCAGTCAGGGGGGAGGCAATCAAATGGGATACACTCATGGCTCCTGCCGATTGGCCGAAGATCGTAATCCGATCCGGATTCCCGCCAAAGGCTCGAATATTTCTCCGAACCCACTTGAGGGCGGCAATCTGATCCAATAGCCCCCAATTTCCCGAACATCCATAGGAAGTTTCCGCGGACAGGTCCGGGTGGGACAGGAATCCCAGGGCTCCCAGTCGATATTCTATGGTAACCAGGATGACCCCTTGTTTGGCGAAGGCATCTCCGTCCATCTCCACCTCATAGCTATAGCCGCTCTGGAAGCCCCCTCCGTGAATCCAAAACAGGACAGGCAGATTGGCCTTAGTATCCTTGGCCGGAGTCCAGATATTCAGGAAAAGACTGCCCTCGGACATAGGTTCCCGATAAGAATAGAATTCCTCCGTATAAAAAGGATGGGCCTCTATGGCCTGGGCTATCATGGGCCGGAAGGTATGGGCCTCCAAAATCCCCTCCCAGGGTTCCGGCTCCTGGGGCGGTCTCCATCTCAATTCCCCCACCGGGGGCTTGGCATAGGGGATGGATGGAAAGACAGTCACATCATTTATTCCACTCCCTATGCCGGAAACCAGTCCATATTCTGTTTTCGCGAGTCTCAAAGCCATCGGAATCCTCTCCTCTCTCTCCTTTACTTGATAGGCAAGTCGCCCTCCATCATCCCGATCCGATCTCCCAGCTCCAGGGCAAAGGGTGCCTGGCTGCTGAAGGCCTTCCAGAAGGGCAGCTGGGAAAGCTCCCACTCTTCTTCATCCCCTGTATGGGATGTATGGGACGTAGATGTTCCATTGGGATCCCCCTTTTGAGCGAAGTGAGCCCAATAGCTGTTCATGGCATCGGTCAGATCCAGATCCTCCTGATAGATCTTCCGATGCATGCGGTGGAGGGTACGGAACATGTAATTCATATCCAGAGCATGCCAGGGGCCCCGGCCCGGGATGGAACGGCTGAACCAATAGAAATAAATGGGGGGATGTCCCTCCTGGCTGGTCAAAAGCCTTGCCAGATCCAGGGCAGGCTGCTGGAACATTCGACAGGTGCTCCTATATTCCTCCTCCGGGATCTCTCTAACCTCTGCCTGCTGGGCCTGGAAGAGGCCTGCCTCCTCGCTGCAGCAGCCCATGAGGATAGGTACCTGGTTATAGGTTCCCTCAGCAAAGACCTGGTCGGTTTCCTTGGGAGTAAAGTAGCCATCGATGCCGGGATGGAAGGCAGAGGGCATGGCCTTCTTGATGGAAATGAATGTCTCCCAGGGCAGGGCTCTGGCCTCTTCCAGGCTGGAAATGCCCAGGCGGCGGAAGGCCTCGATACCCTCCTCCTCCAACTCCTCCAGAGGCTTCTGCCAGCTCAGGCTATCGGTCATGTTGGCATTGTATCCGGTGCCGCTCATGACAATGGCCCGGTGAAAGAGTCCCCTGGACAGAGGAGAACAGAGATGTCTGAGGACACTCATGCCCCCTGCGGATTCCCCGCAGATGGTTACATTGTCCGGATCTCCGCCGAAGGCACCGATATTGTCTCTCACCCAGGATAGGGCCATGACCTGATCCAGCATTCCGTAGTTACCGGAGGCCTTTTCTCCCCCTTCTGCCGTCAGGAGGGGATGGGACAGGAAGCCCAGCATACCGGTACGGTATTCCACGGCTACCAATATGACCCCATGGCGGCTGGCAAAGGCATCCCCGTCAGTCACCACATCATGGGCGAAATCCTCCACGAAACCGCCCCCGTGAATCCATACCAGGACCGGGAGCTTTTCCCTGGGACTGGCCGCCGGTGTCCACACATCCAGATAGAGGCAATCCTCCTCCATGGGATCCTCCAGACCGTAGCCTGCGAATTCCCGAAGGGTAAAGCTGTCCTTATCCCGATGGGAGGGGGGTACCGGACCGAAGGCATAGGCCTTATATTCCCCCTCCCAGGGATCGCAGGGCTGGGGGGCCCGCCAGCGCAGGTCCCCCACCGGGGGCTTAGCGAAGGGGATTCCCTTGAATACTGTCACTGTGGGGACCCCGCTGGGAAGCCCGCATACCAGGCCACTGGTGATTTTCGCTTTTCTTAATGCCATCTTCTCCTTGCCTCCTTGTCCTTCTTTGCTCCTTCTCCTGTCCGCCCTTTCTCATGAGGCTTGCCACCAACACCGTACATACCCCAGAGAGACCGGCGGCATAGATCAGCGAGCATACGTAGTTATTAGTTATATCATAGAATCCGTGAAAAATAAAGCTTGCAAAGGCCGTGCTTAAGTTGGCAGCTGCCGTACATCGTCCCACCGTCCTGGTATAAGCCTGGCTATCCCGAAAGAATTTTCCTGCCATCAGGGGAAGGGGAAGGGAATAGATTCCTCCGATGATTCCGCTCAAGAAAATGCCCGGAAAGGCCAGCCTGATATCGCTGCCTCGGTAAAATACGAAATACAGGGCTGCCAGGATACACAGACTATACCAAAAGACCAAGATTTTCCCCATATGATTGCTTCTGTCGCACAGGCGCCCGAATACAAATTTCCCCACAATATTGAAGAGTGAAACAAGGCTGACCGCCGTGCCTGTGGCAAAAAGCTGGGGAAAGCCCATATCCTGCAGCAGGACTGCCGTATTGCTGTAGACACAGAGAGCTCCCAGGGAGAAGAGAGCGCTGATCAAGACCAGCGACCAGACCACTCCCCGACCTGGCTCTCTACTTTTTTCCCCTCCAGGCGGACCTTGCTTCACCGGAGGGGAAGCCAGGTCTGCCCTCCCCTCCGGGGGGTTCTCCAGAAAAAGTGCCTCCAGGAGGAAGATCCCCCCAATGATCAGGGCAAGTCCCTGAAAGCCCGGTCTCCACCCATGCTTTCCGATAAAAGCACTGGCCAGGGGTGTCATGAGCACCCCGGCCACTCCTGTCATGGAGGAGGTAATAGCCAAAACGGTTCCCTGATTTTGAGGAAACCAATATCGCACCAGGAGGGCCATGGGGACCAGTCCTGCCAGGCAGCTGCCCAGACCTCCTATGGCACCGGCCAGATAGCAGATCCACAGGGAATGAGAGAGGGAAAAGAGAAGGAGCATGCCCCCGGAGGAGGCCATGCCTATCAAAATCAATCGTTTCAGTCCCAGCTTGTTAACCAGAGAATCCATAGAAAGATTCAGACCGAAGGCAATGAGATAGCGCAGGGTTCCGTTGAGGGACAGAAGACTTCTGCTTAGCTGCAGATCCCGGGCCATAAGGCCCAGGTAGACGTTCATCAAGGTACCACTGATATATAAACCCACCACTACCGTTAAACCGATCAGCAAAATCCTCCAGGCCGAATATAAGTTTTGCTTCATTGCATCATCCCATCTCACAGACGCCCCTTTGCCGGAAGGGGGCGATTACCGATACAAGGTTGGTTTGGGTGTCAAAACACCCAAACCTGTGGTTACACGGATTGTTCCGTGCT
>CAVJHW010000077.1:0-7246 GCA_963649395.1 Coriobacteriaceae bacterium
AGAGCAGTAGACTCTTAATCTATTTGTCCAGGGTTCGAGTCCCTGAAGGCGCATTTGAAAACACTGTTTTTGGTGACACGGAGCACCGGGGACGGTGTTTTTTTGTTGTCTATAAAACCTCCTGCTGCATGTAGTCCGGCACTCCCCATAGAAAATTGGTTTGGGTGTCCAAGCACCCAAACCTGTGGTTACACGGATTGTGATGATTCCAGATAGAAGCCCATCCGCTGATGAGAAAGAAGCGGATGGGCTTCCGGTTTAGTTTTGACCTACGGAGATTCGCAGGCGGCGCAGCTCCGGAACGGCGGCCAAAGCCGGATAGAGAACCAGGGCAATGATCAGGCCGCTGACTCCCTGGATTAGATTAGCGGGGACGCTGGCCAAAGCCCCTGCAGCACCATAGAGGAGGCTTTCGCAGGCATAGTAGCCGCCTGCCACCAGGAGGATATCGGTGAGGCCCCCCAGGCTGACGCAGAGAGTACGGCTCCTTCGGGAGTCCTTGGCTTTGGAGAAGATCAAACCGCTGATCAAAGCCACCAGTCCCTTGATGACAAAGGTGATGGGTACGTAGATCATATAGCCGCCCAGGAGGTCAGCCAGGGCGGAGCCGATGCCCCCGGCCAGCAGGCCGTAGGCGGGCCCCAGGAAGACGCCGGAGAGAATCACAAGGGCGTCGCCGGGATGGATGTAACCGCTGGTTCCGGGGGTTGGGATACGTATCGACATGGTCGCCACACAGCACAGGGCTGCGAAGAGAGCGGTAAGGACCAGACGCTTTAGATTGTTTTTCATGAAAAATACCACCTTTCCTGATTGATGGGCTTAGTTTACAGGAAAGGTGGCCTGATTAAAATAGCCAGTTTTGGAAATAACAAGCATACCAGTTTGACTTTGGAACATAGTTGAGTTTTTCCTGCTGGTAGGGTATGATAGACTACAGAAAAGAAGGTGCGGGGACAGACGTGCCCTGCAGGCAGCAGGAAAGAGGGAAGAGAATGGACCGACAGGAGCTGGCGCTGCAGATCATTGAGAGATTGAAGAGGGAATATCCGGATGCCGCATGCAGCCTGGAATATGACCAGGCCTGGAAGCTGCTGGTCAGTGTACGTCTGGCGGCTCAATGTACGGATGCCAGGGTGAATGTGGTGGTGGAGAAGCTCTATGAACGCTTTCCGGATCTGGCAGCCCTGGCTGCGGCTCCGGTGGAGGAGATTGAGGAGATCGTGAGACCCTGTGGCCTGGGAAGGAGTAAGGCCAGGGACATCAGTGCCTGCATGAGGACCTTGCGGGATCAATATGGAGGAAGAGTGCCGGATACCATGGAGGAGCTTTTGAAGCTCCCCGGTGTGGGCCGCAAGAGTGCGAATCTGATCCTGGGGGATGTCTTCGGCAAACCGGCTATTGTGACGGACACCCATTGCATTCGCTTGGCCAATCGTATGGGTTTGGTGGATGGGAGCAAGGAGCCCAGGAAGGTGGAGATGGCTCTGTGGAAGCTGATTCCCCCAGAGGAGGGGAATGATTTCTGTCACCGGCTGGTTCTCCACGGCAGAGAGGTCTGCACTGCACGAACCAAGCCCCATTGTCAGAGATGTTGCCTGAGAGAATTATGTCCAAAGCAGGGGGTGGACCTATGAGACAGATCAATATTCCTGTTGGAATCTCAGATTTCAGGAGAATTCGGGAAAATGGCTATTATTATGTGGATAAAAGCGGCTTGATTGAGGAATTGCTGGCGGGAGAACCGGCCGCAGTCACCCTGATTACCCGTCCCCGCCGTTTTGGAAAAACTCTGGGCATGAATATGCTGGCGGAGTTTTTTGACATCCGGAAAAACAGCGGGAATTTATTTGAAAATCTGAAAATTGCAGAAAATAGAACCTTGTGCGGGGGGTGGATGAATCGATTTCCCACCCTTTTTCTGTCCTTTCGGGATGTGGATGGGTTGGACTTTTCCGCTGCTTATGGAATGCTGTGCGCAGTTCTTGCGGAACTGTGCGTGGAGCATTCCTATCTTCTGGACAGCGAAAGGGTCACCTCCTATGACAAGGTGCTGCTGAGCCATCTGGTTCATGCAGAGGGGAATCCGACGGAGGTGAAGAAGAGCCTTCATACCCTGCTTCGAGCCCTCTATGCCCATTATGGAATACCCGTCATCCTTCTCATAGATGAATATGATGTTCCGGTGGCCAAGGCCACCAGCCACGGTTATTATCCGGAAATGCTGGACGTCATGAAGGGGATCCTGCAGCCCTTAAAGGACAATGCCTGCCTGCATTTTGCTGTGATCACCGGATGTCTGCGGATTGCCAAGGAGAGCATTTTCACCGGAACCAACAATTTTGTCTCAGACGGGATTTTACATGCCCATTTGGATGAATATTTTGGCTTTACCCAGGCAGATGTGGATCAGCTTTTGAAGGATGCGGATGCAAGGGGATATGGGGATCGCATCAAAAACTGGTACGATGGGTATCGTTTCGGGGATACAGAGGTATATTGTCCCTGGGATGTTATGAATTATCTGAGAGATCTGCAGGCGAATCCTGATGCACAGCCTGCCGCTTATTGGAAGAATACCAGTGACAATGCCATTATTCGTTCCTTCATCGAATATGCCGGTGCTTCTATTACCCAGAAGTTGGAGCTGCTTCTGAGAGGAGAAAGCATCCTCCAAGGGATTGACGAGAACCTCACCTATGATTATTTGCATTCCTCGGAGGATAATCTCTGGAGTATCCTGTATCTGACGGGATATCTGACTCGAGTCCACCCGGCAGGACAAGGGAAAGGACAGGCGGCAAGCCTGTCCAGGGGAGTATGGGAGTTAAGGATTCCCAATGCGGAAATCCGGGAAATCTTTGAGACCACTATCATGAGCTGGTTTGCCCAGAGCGCCAGAAGCTGGAATCGCAAGGCCCTCTTTGCAGCAGTCTGGACTTCCGACAGTGAGGCATTGACGCAGGAAATGAATAAGCTTCTGCGAAAAACCATCAGTTATCATGACTATAAGGAAGATTTCTACCATGCCTTTCTGGCCGGAATCTTTGCCGGAGCCGGATATATGGTAGAATCCAACAAGGAGCACGGGGAAGGACGCAGCGATGTGATCGTATATGACCCTCAGGAGAGCCGGGTGGCAATCTTTGAGGCGAAGTATTCTCCCAGGTTGGAGGCTATGGAGAGGGATTGTCAAGCTGCCCTGCAGCAGATGGATGACCGGATGTATGCGAAGGAATATGAAGATGACTATGACCAAGTCTTGTGTTATGGCATTTCCTTCTTCCGAAAAAGGTGTCTGGTCAGGAGAAAGTAAGAAAGGAGGCTGCCTTGTCCCTGCAATTTATTACCGGCAGCAGCGGCTGCGGAAAATCACATGATATCTATGAGAAGATAATCCGGGAATCCATGAAGCATCCGGAGAAAAGATATCTCTTTTTGGTTCCGGATCAGGATACCCTGCAGACGGAGCGGGAGCTTCTGGCCCTGCATCCCAGGAAGACCCTGTTGAATATCGATGTTCTGAGCTTTAATCGCCTGGCCTACCGGGTGTTCGGGGAGGTAGGGGGAGATAGGCGGCCGATTCTGGAGGAGACAGGCAAGAGTCTGGTGCTGCAGAAGGTGGCCTGGGATCAGAGAAAGAACCTGAAGGTGCTGGGATCTGCCCTGAAGAGGCCGGGCACCGTCTCCCAGATGAAATCCCTGGTGTCGGAGCTGATGCAATATCAGGTGGAGCCAAAGGATCTGGACAAATGGCTGCCCAGCCAGGAGAATCGCCGCCTTCTGGCCTGGAAGCTGGAGGATGTGAAGACCATTTACCAGGGTTTTTCCGACTATCTAAAGGAACGCTATTTGACGGCAGAGGAGCTTCCGGAGATCCTCTGCGGAGTCATGGGGGGCTCGCGCCTTCTCAGAGGAAGTACTCTGGTATTGGACGGCTTTACCGGCTTCACCCCAGTGCAAAATAAGGTTTTGCAGGAAATGTGCAGCCTGTGTGAGAAGATCTATGTTTTAGTCACCCTGGATCAAAGGGAGGGCTTGACCGGCAGGATGGAAGCCCACCGTCTCTTCTATATGAGTCGCCAAATGATCCGTCAATTGACGGACATGGCCCATCAAAGGGGACGGGAAGTGGAGGAAACGCTTTGGATATCGGCGGGAGCAGGCAGTCGTTTTGCGAATAACGAAGCCCTGCGCTTTCTGGAGGAAAACCTTTTTCGCTATGGCAGTGCCAGCTATGGCAAGGACCAGGATTCCCTCTTTATCCATGAGGCGGAGAATCCCGCAGGGGAGCTGACTCATGCGGCAGAGGTTATTCTGCGGCTGGTGCGTCAAAAGGGCTATCGTTATCGGGATTTTGCCATCGTGACAGGGGATCTGGAGGCCTACGGACGGGAGGCGGAGACCCTGCTGGAGGAGGCAGGGATCCCATATTTTATCGACCAGAAGCATGGGGTGACAGATAATCCCCTGGTGGAATATGTGCGGGCAGCCCTGGAATTGTTGGTGAAGAATTTCTCCTATGAGAGCGTCTTTCGCTATCTGCGGTCAGGGCTGACGGATTTCACCGGGGATGAGATAGACCGGATGGAGAATTATGTCCTGGCTTTGGGTATCCGGGGCTGGAAGCAGTATAAGGAGCGGTGGGTGAGAGTCCCCCGCAGTCTGGATCCGGAGGAGATGGGGGCTCTCAATGACCTGCGGCAGCGCTTTTGCGACAGCCTGTCTGCCTATGTAGAGGGAATGAGGGATCGGACGGCTACGGCAGGCCGTCGGACAGAGGTCCTGTATCAGCTGCTGGCCCAGGGGCAGATTCAGCAGAAGCTAAAGGCCTATGAGAATCGCTTTCATCAGGAGGGTCGGGCAGCCCTGGAGAAGGAATATAGTCAGATCTATGGCAAGCTGATGAGCCTGCTGGACAAGCTGGTAGAGGTTTTGGGCCAGGAATATACCCCCATGTCTGCCTACCAGCAGATTCTGGAGGCCGGATTTCAGGAAACCCAGGTGGGTCTGATCCCACCGGGCATTGACCAGGTGCTGGTAGGAGATATGGAGAGAACCCGGTTGAAGAATATCAAGGTTCTTTTCCTGGTGGGCGTCAATGAGACCATTATTCCCAAACCGGTGAAGAAGGGGGGAATCCTGTCGGAACCGGATCGGGAGTTTCTGAAAAGCCAGTCGGCAAACCTGGCTCCCACGGCCCGAGAAGAGATGTATCGGCAGCGTTTTTACCTCTATCTGAGTTTGACTAAGCCCTCAGACCTCTTGTACCTGTCCTACAGTAGGACGGATGCCGCAGGAACCGCCAGGGGGCCCGCCTATCTCATTGCTATGATTCAGCGGATGTTCCCAGGCTTGTCAATCGGCCAAGCAGGAGGAGAAGAGACCTGGAGGGAGCGTCTGGAGACTCCTATGGGGGAAAGGGAGCTTCTGCTGCAGGGACTTCGTCAGCTGCGAGACCGGGAGCCGGATCCGGAATTCCTGGAGCTCTGTCGCTGGCGGCAGCTAAGCCCCGAGGGCAGGAGGGAACTGAGCTGGCTTTTGCAAGCTGCCTTTTATGCGAATTCCCAGACCGGCATCGGCAGGGCGGCTGCCCAGGCGGTCTATGGTAAGGTGTTGACCAATTCTGCCACCCGGCTGGAGAAGTTCGCCTCCTGTGCCTTCGCCCATTTTCTGCAATATGGCCTGAGGCTGCAGGAGAGAGAGCGCTATGAGTTCAATGCAGCGGACTTGGGAAATGTGATGCATGCCGCCTTGGAGCGCTTTTATCGCAACCTGACCCGTCAGGGATATCAATGGGGGGAATTGGAGGAGGATCAGAGGGTTCGGCTGGCGGATCAGGCTCTGGAAGAGGTGGTCCATGATTATGGCAATACCATTCTTCACAGCAGCCACCGCAATGAAGGCCAGATCAAAAGGGTGCAAAGCCTGCTTCAATGCACTGTGTGGGCTCTGCAGGAGCAGATCCGCCGGGGACGATTCACCCCGGGAGGGGCGGAGATGGCCTTTGGGGGCGGGGACGAGCTCCAGGCAGTCAATATCAGCCTGTCAGAGGAGGAAAGGATTCGACTGCGGGGACGCATCGACCGCTTGGATCTATGTCAGACCCCGGAGAAGCTCTATGTGAAGATCATAGATTACAAAACGGGGAATGTCAGCATGGATTTGCTGCAGTTCTATCACGGAACTCAGCTGCAGCTGGCAGTCTACCTGAATGCGGCGCTGGAACTGACCCAGAAGAAGCATCCGGATCAGGTGGTGGAGCCTGCGGGAGTCTATTATTACCATATCAAGGATCCCTATATCACGGTGTCTACCCTCAAGGCGGGAAAGGATCCGGAGGCCATTCTCCGGGAGCTGCGCCTGGATGGCCTGTCCCGGGAGGAAGGGGAGATCTTGGCCTTGCTGGATCAGGGATTGGAGCCCAAGACCAGTTCCAGTGTCATCCCGGTGGGAATGACCAAGGATGGCAAGCTGACAGCTTATTCCAAGGCGGCAGGGGAGGAGAACTTTCAGCTGATCTGTCAATATACGGATTGGAAGATCCGTCAGCTGGGGAAGCAAATGATGGAGGGGGATACCTCCATCGCTCCCATTCGGACAGACAGCAAGGATGGCTGCCAATATTGCCCCTACAAGGGAGTCTGCAGCTTCGATGAAAAGATCCCAGGATTCTCTTATCGAAGACGGAAAAAAACCTCCGATGCAGCCCTTTTGGAGGCCATGCGAAGGGAGCTGGGGCTGGCAGAAGAGAGCCCGGACCAGGAAGCAGGACAGGAAGAGCAGGAAGGTTCCGGGGCAGGAGGGAAAGCACCGGAAGAGAAAAAGGGCTCCGGGGAAGGAAAGAAAAAACCGGAGGAGGAAAAGGGCTCCGGGGCAGGCAGGAAAGAACCGGAGGAGGAAAAAGGCTCCGGGACAGGAGGGAAAGAACCGGAGGAGAAAAAAGGCTCTGGGGCAGATAGGGAAATAAAGAGAAGGGGGGAGGAGCGGCTGTGAATTGGACCAAAGAACAAGAAGAAGTCATATCCCTAAGGGATTGCAATATCCTAGTGAGTGCGGCGGCTGGTTCCGGCAAGACGGCGGTGTTGGTGGAGCGTATCCTGTCTCGGGTGACGGATCCTCTGCATCCCATGGATATCGACCGTCTGCTGGTGGTGACCTTCACCCGGGCAGCGGCAGGGGAGATGAAGGAGCGAATCGGAAAGGCCCTGGAGGAAAAGCTGCGGGAGAATCCGGAGAATGAGCA
>CAVJHW010000077.1:7256-12306 GCA_963649395.1 Coriobacteriaceae bacterium
AGCATCTGCAGCGGCAGGGGGTTCTCCTCCATCATGCCCAGATCAGCACCATCCACGGCTTTTGCACCTATGTGATCCAGAATTATTTTCATCAAATTGATCTGGATCCCTCCTACCGCATCGCCGATGAGGGGGAACTGAAGCTGCTGAAAAGAGATGTATTGAGTGACCTTATCGAGGAAGAGTATGGCCAGAGCCGGGAGGACTTTACCTCCTTTGTGGAGGCCTATGCCCCGGGCAAGACAGACGGGCGGCTGGAGGATCTGATCCTGCGAGTCTATGAATTCGCCATCAGCGATCCCTGGCCCCGGGAATGGCTGCAGCGGTGTCTGGAGGCCTACCGGGTGGAGACGGAGGAAGAACTTTTGCAAGCCGACTGGATCCATGCCTTGGAGAAGGAGGCCGGGCGGCTGGTGTCTGGGGTTCTGCCGGTGGCAGAGCAGAACCTGGCCACAGCGGAGGGAGCCGGGGGACCCTCGGTCTACATCCCCCAGCTGGAGGCAGATCTGGAATTGGTTCAGGGATTGGCAGGCTGCAGAACTTATCAGGATTATTACCAGGCCTTTCAGGGACTTTCTTTTGCTAAGCTTTCTGCCAAAAAGGATCCCCAGGCCGATCCTCAGATACGAGAACAGGTGAAGCAGGTGCGCCAGGAGATCAAAAATACCCTGACGGACATCCAGAAAGCGTTCTTTTCCCAGAGTCCCCAGGAGCTTCTGGAAGAGTTGGCTCTGTGTCGTCCGCATGCGGAGACCCTCTGCCGCCTGGTTCTTGGCTTTTGGGAGGGCTTCTCGGCAGCCAAGCGCAGCAAGAATCTTATGGACTTTTCGGATCTGGAGCATTTTGCCCTGCAAATCCTGCTGAAACGCACTCCCCAGGGCTGGGAGAGGACAGATGCGGCCCGGGAGCTGTCAGACCAATATGATGAGATCATGACGGATGAATACCAGGACAGCAACTACATTCAAGAATACCTTTTGGAGGCAGTCTCCGGCGGGGAGAGGGGGATCTACAACCGCTTTATGGTGGGAGATATCAAGCAGGCCATCTATGGCTTCCGTATGGCGCGCCCCGAGCTTTTCCTGGAAAAATATCATTCCTATGATGTTTCCGGTGCGCAAGGGACCCATGAGAATCAGGGGGCTCATGGCTTCCAGGATGCTCAAGAAATCCATGAGCACCAGGGGGCTCATGGCTTCCAGGATGCGCAGGGAGATCAAGCTGCCTATGATTCCGAGGGGAGCCGCAGGTCTACCTGCCGGCGGATTGACCTGCACCAGAACTTCCGGAGTCGGGCCAGGGTCCTGGATTCGGTTAATTTTTTCTTCCGCCGTCTGATGACGGAGGATTTGGGGGGGCTGGTCTACGATGATGCCGCCGCCCTCCATGCAGGCGCCAGCTTTCCCCCGGGGCAGGAAGCCCCCCAGACGGAGCTGCTTCTGATGGATCGGAAATCTCCGGAATTCGAGGATGACCGGAGCAAGAAGGTTATGATAGAGACGGAGGCATTGGCCATCGCCCAGAAGATAAAGAGTCTGATGGGAGAGATGCAGGTGGTGGATAAGAAAAGTGGTGCCTATCGTCCCTTGCAATATGGGGATTGCGTTATTCTGCTCCGCAGCGCCACCGGATGGGCCGATATCTTCCTTCGGGTCTTGCAAAATGAAGGAATTCCGGCTTATTCCGCCTCCAGGTCAGGCTATTTTTCCGCCATAGAGGTGGTGACGGTGCTGAACTATCTGCGCATCTGCGATAACCCTCGCCAGGATATTCCCTTTACCGCAATTCTTCGGTCCCCCATGGTGGGATGCACCGACCGGGAGCTGGCCCTGATCCGCTGCCGATGTCCGGAGATGCCCATGTACCAGGCAGCCCGGGCCTATGTGGAGGAGACCTCTGCGGAATCAGGAAGTCGCAGGGGAGCTAATGCACCTGCGGAATCAGGAAGTCGCAGGGAAGTTAATGCACCTGCGGAGGCAGGAAGCCGTGGGGAGGTTGATGTGTCTGCGACGTCAGGAAGCCGTGGAGAGCCTAGGGCTTGTGCAGGGTCGGAGAATCCCGCGGAGGAGGAGCTTCTGCGGCAGAAGCTGCAGGACTTTCTGAGACAGCTGAAGGACCTGCAGGAAATGGTGCCCTATACCTCGGTCTATCGCCTGATCCGGCAGATCTATACCAAAACCGGCTATCGATCCTATGCGGCAGCCATGCCGGGGGGAGAGCAGAGGGAGGCCAACTTGGACATGCTGGTGGAAAAGGCGGTAGAATTCGAAAAAGGCAGCTACCACGGCCTCTTCCAATTCATTCGCTACATTGAGGAGCTGGAAAAATACCAGGTAGACTTCGGTCAGGTGAATCTCAGCGGGGAGGGGGCGGATACGGTTCGGATTATGACCATCCATAAGAGCAAGGGGCTGGAATTCCCCCTGGTCTTCCTGGCAGGTCTGGGAGGAAGCTTCAACCAGTCAGATCAAAGGGCTTCCGTAGCTCTCCATGCAGGGATGGGGATAGGCATCGATGTGGTCAATGTAGCCAATCGAACCAAGACTCCCTCTCTGCGAAAGCAGGCCATCAGCCAGGCTATCCGCCATGAGACCCTGGGGGAGGAGCTGCGGGTTCTCTATGTGGCTCTGACCCGGGCCAAGGAGAAATTGGTCCTCACCGGTTTGGTGGATGATCTGGAGAAGAGAATCCGATCCTGCGCATCCGGTCGGCATTTTTGGAGGGAAAGCCTTCCCTACCGTCAGCTGTCCGGTGCCCGGGGATATTTGGACTGGATCCTTCCGGCTCTCTCCCGCAGCCAATGCTTTGCCCCCCTCTATGACCTGGTGGGGGAATCTGCGGAGGGGTTGGAAGACGATTGCGATCTCCGCCTGCAGGTTCTGACTCCGGCCCAGATGACCCTGTCCCAGATGGAGGAGGAGCTGGACCGGAAAAGCAGGCGGGAGAGCCTGAAGGAACTCCTATTTCCGGCAGCAGATCCGGCAGCTGAGGCCAGCCCTCCCCTGGAAGAAGGACAAGCATTTGAGGGAAGCTCCTCTTCCGAGGAGGGGAGAGCAGGGGGGGCCAGTCCTTGGGCAGGTAAAGGGGAAGAGATCCGGGAATTGGGCCGCTTTCTGGAGGAAAAGGCTGCCTATCGTTACCCCTATGACAGATTTGCAGCTATGCCGGCCAAGATGACGGTATCCGAGCTGAAGAGGGAGACCCAGGACGATCAAGGATATCACATCTATGAGGAGGCAGATGTCATTCCCCTGATTCCCAAATTCATGCAGCAGGAGCCGGAGGAGATGGAGGGAGCTGCCCGAGGCACCATTTATCACAAGTTTTTTGAACAGCTGGACTACGGAAAGCTGGAGGATGGTCTGGCGGAGGAGGCAATCGGTCAGCAAATAGAGGACTTAATCCGCAGGGGTCATCTGACAGACCAGGAGGCGGGGTGTCTGAATCAGAGGGAACTTCTGCATTTCCTGCAATCCCCCCTGGGTCATCGCATGAAGGCGGCAGCCCTGGAGGGGCGCTTGAAGCGGGAGCAGCCCTTCACCCTCCTGCTTCCGGCGGGTCAGATCCGGAGAGCCTGGCAGGGACAGGAGACCATTCTGGTGCAAGGGGTGATTGATGCTTATTTAGAAGAAGAGGGAGAATATGTGATCGTAGATTACAAGACAGACCGGGTGTCCACAGCGGATGGGAGAGATTTGGCAGAGAAATACCGCCGCCAGCTGCTCTATTATAAGAAGGCCCTGGAAGAAGCATCCCAAAGGCGGGTCAAGGAAATGCTGATCTATTCCGTGACCTTGGGGAAGACAATCGCACTGTGAATCTCTTTGATCCTTAGCTTTCGCTCCGTTTCCCTCTCGTTGAGGGGGAGGCGGAGCGATCTTTAGGTTTTTCGGTTTGCTATCAAACTAGCAATTCTCGATTCTTGCCCATGAAGAAGAGGGCAACGGTATCCGGTCCCACATGGCTTCCGGTGCAGAAATCATAGGAGGTATTGATGAATTCTCCTACCTGAACCCGCTCCTGAATCTTCTTCATCACATAGAGAGAGTCTTCATAGGCATCCGCATGGGCGATGCCAACGATTTGCTTCTCCGGCTCTACGATGTTATTGCAAAAGAGGTTGACCAGGGCATTCAAAGCTCCTTTGCGCCCCCGAACCTTCTTATGAGGGACGATAAAGCCCTCCTTATTGCCCTTGAGGATGGGTATGATCTTGAGAACATTGCCGATGGCGGCTACACTTTTCTTGATCCGGCCGGACTGGAAGAGATACTTCAGGTCCCCTACCGTGAAGAGCCCGTTCATTTTACCAACGCAGGATTCCAGAAAATCCGCAGCCTCGTCCACGGTCTTCCCCTTATCCCGCATCCTGCTGGCATAGATCGCAAGGATGCCCTGCGCCAGGGAGGCGTTGAGAGAATCCACCAGGCGGATTTTGCGGCCGTTGATGGTTTTGCTGGCCAATTCCTCCGCAGCCAGACGGGCAGAATTATAATTCCCGCTGATATTCTTGCTCAGGGAGATATATAAAACATCCTGATCTGCTGCCAGAACATCCTGGAATTCTCCCTCAAAGGTTGCGGTGCTGATTAGACCGGTCTGAACCCTACAGCCCTCCCGCAGGGCATTATAATACTCCGTTCCCTTGAGCCTCTCTTCCTCGGGAGAAAGCCCCGGATGGTAGCATACCAGCTCCCGGCCATTCACCAGATTGACAAAGGAGATCACATGGATCTGACATTGCTTGGCAATCACAGCGGGCAAATTGGCGGCAGAGTCAACAAAAATCTGAAACATAGCGCTCAGCTCCTTCCTGCATGGGGTAAAGCAGTCCTTCGAACGAGTGAGATCCCGTCTACACTCACTAATTATTATGCTCCAGGAAAGAGCCAAGTACAAATTAAAATTATATAAACTACTTTGAAAGCCCCGGACGGCAGACACAAGCTGTGGGATGCGAGCATCCCACAGCCCGGCTGTTCCATCCCACCACGCATGAAAGCCAGCTGCTCCGCACTACGTGCTCCCGCAGCTGCCGCCGGTATCTGCA
>CAVJHW010000078.1:0-11869 GCA_963649395.1 Coriobacteriaceae bacterium
ACCGTAACCAAGGCTATCATAGCATATTCATCAGGAGAAATAAACAAGAAGAAAAAGGGGAGGTAAAAAAAAAACAAAAACAGGTGGGAAGTATGCATATGATTTTGTGAAGAATACAAGTAGAATATAAACAAAGTATAAACAGTCGAGGAGCATGCACACGGGCTTACTGCCGGAGTCGGCTGTTGTGTCAAAACGGGAAACGGAGGAAACATTCTATGCAAAAGTCGAAAATTTATCCGTGGTACTTTGCGATAGGAGCGCTGGTGCTCTATACGGTGCTATGTGTAGTTCCGGGAGTCATCGGTATCGGATATTCCTTTACGGACTGGTCCGCCTATTCCAAGGAACTGCACTTCGTGGGATGGAAGAATTTTCAAAGCGTATTGGGAGGAGATGCCAACTACCTGAAGTATATCATCAACACCCTGCTCTTTACGGTGGTAACCACGGCAGCCAAGACGGGACTGGGACTTCTCTTCGCTCTGGCTCTGAGCCGGAATATCAAGCTGAAGAACTTCCACCGGGGTGTGATGTATATGCCCTCTGTATTGTCTATTCTGATTATCGGTCTGGTCTTTACCTCCATCATGAATCCTAAGATCGGCCTTCTGAACCAGGGCTTGCGGGCCATCGGTCTGGACAGCCTGACGCAGAAATGGCTGACGGATCCCAAGATTGCCTTCTGGTCGGTGATGTTTGTAGATATTTGGCGGGGCACGGGCTATATTATGACCATGCTCATTGTGGGTATTTTGGCCATTCCCCAGGTATATTATGAGGCGGCCAGTATCGACGGCGCCAACGGCTTCCACAAATTCACCAACATCACCCTGCCTATGCTGCGGCAGACCCTGGCTGTGACCATTGTATTGAATGTCATCTATGGTTTGAAGGTCTTTGATATGATCTATGCTATGACCAACGGAGGACCGGGCCATACCACCGAGGTAATGCAAACCGCCGTCTTCAAGCAGTTCTCCCTGGGACTCTACGCGGAGGGTACGACCATCAGCTCCGTGATGTTCGTGTTCATGCTGATCATCGGTTTCTTCATGATTAAGATTTTGACGAAAGATGAGGTGGTTGAGTGATGAGTAATAAGTCTAAAAAGCTGACAGCTAATATCCTGAAAAATATTCTGGCCTGGCTGATCTCCATTATTATGCTGATCCCTCTGGCCTTGATCGTTGTAACGGCCTTCAAGCCGGCAGAGGAAGCTACCTCCATGAATCTGACCCTGCCCTCCACCTGGACCCTGTCCAACTTCGTGACAGCCATCGAGAAGGGCAAGCTGCTGCAAAGCTTCCTGAACAGCCTTCTCTATGCCAGCTGTGCCACTATCCTGGTGGTTATCCTGGGAAGCATGGCAGCCTATGTCTTTTCCAGACGCAGAAGTAAGAAGATGAATGCCCTCTACATGTTCCTGGTACTGGGTATGGTCATTCCTATTAACTATGTAGCCTTGATGAAGGTTATGCAATTTACCCAGCTACAGAATACCAGGATTGGTATCATCCTTCTCTATGTGGCAACCCAGCTGCCTTTCACCGTATTCCTGATCTACGGTTTCGTCAGCAAGGTACCCGCTGAACTGGACGAGGCAGCGGTGATTGACGGCTGCGGCCCCTTGAAACTCTTCTTCCACATTATTGTTCCCATGTTGAAGCCCAGCATGGTGACAGCTGGTGTTTTGTGCTTTTTGAATACCTGGAATGAGTTCATCATGCCCCTCTACTTCCTGAACTCCTCCGAGAAATGGCCCATGACCCTGGCTGTCTACAACTTCTTCGGTCAATATGAGAAGAGCTGGAACCTGATCAGCGCGGATATTCTTCTGACCTGTCTGCCGGTTATCATCATGTATCTGGTGTGCCAGAAATACATTGTCGGCGGTCAGACGGCCGGTGCAGTGAAGGGTTGATCCGACGGAACCCATAAGGAAAAAACAAGGTCTGCTGTTCCCCTGGCGGGTGAGCGGCAGACCACTCTTATAAAGGAGGAAAAATCAGATGAAAGTGACAAGTGCCATTCTTTATCCGGAAGCCGGGAAGGTGGAGCTGCAGACTGAGAAGGGCAGATTGCTGGTGCAGAAGATGACAGATCGGATTCTGCGCTGCATTTATACGGAAAAGGAGGACTTCCATCCGGGTTCCCCCCTGGGTATCAAGGATTTTGCCCCCTCAGACCTGAGGCTGACGGAAGAGGAGGGTGCCTGGCTGGTAGCCGCAGAGCAGATTTCCCTGCGGATCGACAAGGCTACGGGCTCCTTTTGCTGGATGGATGGAGCGGGCAAGCTTCTGGTGCAGGAAAAGGAGAAGGAGCTGACCCAGAAGCCCTTGCTGGTCTATAGTACCGGCGGCCAGGAGCCCATTCTTCGCCGGGTGAAGACAGTGGATGGTGATCGAAACTTTGTGGAGAATCTGAAGGCTACCGAGGATCATATGGTCTATCGTGCCCGCCTCTTCTTCCAATGGCAGGAGGGGGAGCAGATCCACGGCCTGGGTCAGGGAGAGGAAGGCATCTGGGATTACCGGGGCCATGTGCAATATCTCTATCAGCATAATATGAGAATTCCCTTCCCCTGCTTCCTGTCCAATGAGGGTTATGGCCTGCTGGCAGACTGCGGCAGCCTGATGACCTTCAATGATGACGAGAGGGGGTCTTACCTCTATCTGGATGCCGTGGAGCAGCTGGACTATTATATGATTGCCGGCAATGCAGACCAGGTGGTGGCGGGATTCCGCCAGCTGACAGGCAAGGCGGTGATGCTTCCCAAATGGGCCTATGGCTATGTGCAGTCCAGAGAGGCATATAAGAACCAGGAGGAGATGGTAGAGACAGCAGAGAGGTATCGAAGCCTTGGGATCGGTCTGGACTGCCTGGTACAGGATTGGCATACCTGGGAGGAGGATGCCTGGGGCAATAAGCATATGGATCCCCAGCGTTATCCCGATCTGAAGGCCATGAATCAGAAGCTTCATGACATGCATGTCCATAGCATGGTGTCCATCTGGCCCAATATGAACTCCGGAACCAAGGATTGTGACGAAATGGCGCAGGCAGGCTACCTGCTCTATGATTATTCCACCTACGATGCCTTCCGGGAGGAGGCCAGAGCCCTCTATTGGAAGCAGGCGGAGGAGGATCTCTTCTCCGGCGGCTTTGATTCCTGGTGGTGCGATTCCACAGAGCCCTTCTCCGGGCCGGATTGGAACGGCCCTCATATACGGGAGCCTTGGGAGCGCTTTCAGTTGGTGGGACAGGAGCATAAGAAATTCCTGGGGGAGGATCGAGCCAATCTATTTGCCCTCAAGCATGCCCAGGGAATCTTCGAGAACCAGAGAAAGGCGGCCCCGGACAAGCGGGTTTTGAACCTGACCCGGTCCGGCTATGTCGGCATCCAGCAATACGGCACCATCCTCTGGTCCGGGGATATCAGCGCTACCTGGGAGGTTCTGCGCCGCCAGATTGTGGAAGGCTTGCATATGTCTGCCAGCGGCATGCCCTACTGGACCCTGGATATCGGCGCCTTCTTCGTTCTGAAGGAGAATTGGAGAAAAAGAGGCTGCTTCTGCAGCGATGACCCCAATATGAAATGGTTCTGGGCCGGAGATTATGAAGAGGGTCTGGAGGATATGGCTTATCGGGAGCTCTATGTGCGCTGGCTGGAATATGGGGTTTTCCTGCCTATGTTCCGGTCCCACGGCACCGACGTGCCCAGGGAGATCTGGAACTTCGGAGAGCCGGGTCAGCCCTATTATGAGGCTATTCGGCAGAATATCCAGCTGCGCTATCGCTTGCTTCCCTATATCTACTCCCTGGCCGGCAGTGTATGGCTGGAGGACCAGACCATGCTGCGCAGCCTCCTCTTCGACTTCCCGGAGGATCCCCAGGCAGCAGCCTGCGGCAATCAATATCTCTTTGGCCATAACCTGCTGATCTGCCCTGTGACAGAGCCTATGGACTACGACAGAGGCAACCAGCCCCTGCATAGGGACCATAAGTGGAATTGCTACCTGCCTGCAGGCTGCACCTGGTATGACTTCTACAGCGGAACATGCTATGAGGGAGGACAGACGGTGGCGGCAGATGCCCCCTTGGATCACATTCCGGTCTTTGTCAAGGCCGGATCCATCCTGCCCATGGAGGCCCCCGGTATGCAATATACCCAGCAGCCCCTGGACACCCCTCTGGAGCTGCATATCTATCCCGGGGCTGACGGCGACTTTACCTATTATGAGGACGCCGGAGACGGCTACCAGTATGAGCAGGGAGACTACAATGCCATTTCCATGACCTGGAAGGAGGCAGATCAGACCCTTTCTATCGGCGGCGCGGACAAAATCTTCCCCCAGGGCATCATTGGCAGAACCTGTCTGGCCATTCTGGGAGAGCGCAAGGTAGAATTTCGTTATGAGGGAAAGCCATTGCAGATAAAGCTTTCCTAACAAGAAGAGGGTGCAATATGGAAATCATAGACGTACATGCGCATGTATATCCCCAGATAGCGGGCATCAACCAGGGAGCCCCCATTTCCTCGGCCTCCTGGGGCAAGGCACGGGTGGGTAATCAGCTGATCCAGCTCCTGCCCCCTGCCTTTGAGCATACCAACAGCCCGGTGGAGATGCTGGTGGGATATATGGATTGGTGCGGCATCTCCAAGGCTCTTTTGATGCCCAATCCCTGTTATGGATACCACAATGACTATTTTATCCAATGTGTGGAGAAGTATCCCCATCGATTTCGGGCTGTGGCTCTGGTAGACCTTCTCAAGGGAAAGGCAGCCGCAGAGGAGCTGGCTCATCTCTATGATACCACTCCCCTCTTTGGCTTCAAGGTGGAGACCTACAGTAGCTTCCAGTGCGCCCCGGGCAAGAGACTGGCGGCGGAAGACCTTCTGCCGGTTTGGGACTGTATCAACCAGTATCACCAGCCAGCCTTCCTTCATCTCTTTACCAATGAGGATGTGGAGGATTGGAAGAAATTGATAGATCTTTTCCCCCATATCACCTGGGTCATTTGCCATATGGGGGCCGATGCCTGCTTTACCGGGGGCAAAGAGGCCAACTTTGACCAGCTGCTGCAATGGGTGAAGGCTTATCCGAATATTTACCTGGATACCTCCAGTATATCAGCCTATTTTGACGGGAAGGAGGACTATCCCTATCCGTCTGCCGTGCAGGTGATAGAAAAGGCCTGGAAGCAGGTGGGAGCGGAGAAGCTTTTGTGGGCCTCGGATTTTCCGGGCATGCTCTCCCATGCCACCCTGCAGGAATTGATACATCTCATTACCAGGCAATGTCATATTCCAGAGAGGGATAAGGAATGGATCATGGGAGAAAATGCCAGAAAACTTTTCTTTGAGAAAGCATAAGGAGGCGAGGAGAAAGCCGGGTGGACCTGTTTCGCTACAAGGCAGAGGAAGAGACAGACAAAAGTGAAAAAACATACAGCGAAAGTGAAAAAGTGAACGGATTGCACCGGGAGAAGTGCTAAAATCAGGGAAGAAAAGAGGAGCCTACTATGAAATACAAGAAAAATTGGGAAGAAACCAAGGAAAAATGGACGAATTATTGGCATCAGAAGAATACCGGAAGACCGGTTATGTGTGTCATCGCCAGAAAGCCTGAGATCGAGGAAGAGGCATTGAAGCACTGGGAGGAAGCAGATGTCTGCAGGAGCCAGGGGCGTTATCATTGTCTGCCGGAGAATCTGGTATGCAAGACAGCAGAAGAGAAATCTCTGGATGCAGAGAAGATTGTAGGAAGATATCGGCATTTTTGCCAGACCCATGAGTTTCTGGCAGAGAGCTTCCCCAATATGCATGTGGACTTTGGCCCCGGCTCTATGGCAGCCTATCTGGGATCCGATATCGGCTTTGAGATGGATACCATCTGGTTCAAGGAGTGCGTAGAGGATTGGGAGGATTATCCGGATCTGGTCTTTGATGAGAATAATAAATGGTTCCAAAAGCATATCGAGGTGACAAAGCAGTGCCTGGAGCTGGCCAAGGATGACTTCTATGTCTGCGTGCCGGATCTGATGGAGGGCATGGATGTTCTGGCTGCCCTGCGGGGAACCTTTAACCTTCTCTATGATGTGTCAGAGGAGCCGGAGGAGATCGAGAAGCGGGTAAAGCAGGTCAATGACCTCTACTTTACTTACTATGACAGATTCTATGATCTGGTGAAAAATGATGCAGACGGGGGAAGTGCCTACATGGTCTTCCAGATCTGGGGACCGGGTAAGACAGCGAAGGTGCAATGCGACTTTGGTTCCATGATCTCGGATGAGCATTTTCGCCAATATGCCCTGGAGGGCCTGAGAAAGCAGGTGCAGGGGCTGGATAATGTAGTCTACCATCTGGATGGCAAGGACAATGTCCGCCACCTGGATTCTATCCTGGAGATTCAGGAGATCAATGCCATTCAATGGGTGCCGGGGGATTACGGTCCGGACGGAACCTACGAAGAATGGGATCCCATCTATGACAAGGCGATTGCAGCTGGCCGATCCATCTGGGTCAAGGTATATTCCGGCGAATTTGAGGATTGGGTCAAGAATGCGGACCGCCTGGTGAAGAGATATGGTTCCTCCAGCGTTTTCCTGCATTTCCCCGAGATGTCTATGGAACAGGCCAATACTTTGATGGATTATGCAGAGAAGAACTGGTCAGATGTGAAGGGGATTATTCGAGCAGAGGAGAAGTAAAATGAGCAGTTATCAAGAGGCATATAAGAAGAGGGTTAGATTCACCAGGGCGGAATTATACCATTGTCATCCCATTCAGGCTCCCAGAGCCTTCTATGATTCCACGGGGGGTCCCTTCGACACCGTTCCCATGGATGCCTGGCTGGTTCTCTATAATGAAAATGGTACCTTTGGCCAGAGTCCCTGTTCCCTGCGGATGGCGGATTTCCTGAAGACCCTCATCAACGGAGAGACCAAGACCTACGAGGAATGGTACAAGATCCTGTATTGGCAGATTCGCAATTGCGGATTCTCCAGCGAGTCGGCCTTGGAGCTGGGTCGGGTGGATTTGGCCTTCTATGATATCCTGGCCAAGGAGGCAGGCCTGCCCCTCCACCGCTTCTTTGGCGCTGACCGGGATTGGGCCGGTGTATATGCCAGCGGCTGCGGGACCAACCTGACTATCCAGGAGATGGAGGAAGAGGTGAAGTCCTTCATCGATGACGGTTATACCACCTTCAAGATGAAGATCGCCACAGACTTTGGCAGCAAGCTGGATTGGGATCTGGAGAGGGTTCGGATCGTCCGGTCTCTCATCGGGGATAAGGCCAGACTGGCGCTGGATGCCAACCAGCTGTGGAAGGCAGAGGAAGCCTTGGATTTTGCCAGAAAGGTAGAGAAGTATAACATTGCCTGGCTGGAGGAGCCGGTGCAGTCCTATGATATGCTGGAGCTGGAGAAGCTGATCAAGGAATCCCCCATCCCCATTGCCATGGGAGAATCCCCCCGATGCTATTATCCTTTGGAATGCTATGTAAGAGCCGGTGTCTCCCAGCTGCAGCCTATTCCTACCAATTTGAGTTCTGTAGAGGATTGGATGAAGGCCCGGGATTTGGCCAGGGCAAACCAGCTGGAATTCACCTCCGGAGGATATTCCCATCTGACAGCCTCCTTCATTGCCTCCGGCGCTGAGGAGGATATGGTGGAATACCTGGTGCCGGTGATGAGGCCCCTGTATGAGATTATGGAGCTTAGGCCTGAGGAAAGAGATGGCAGATTCTACCTGCCCCAGGAACCGGGTATCTGCATGTCTCCCAATATCAAGAAGCTGGAGCAGGCAGGGGTATTTGCGACAAAGACCTATTTCTAACCATATCGTATCGGATTACAGCCAGGGAAGAAACTGCGAAGAGCAGCTTCCCTGGCTTTTATTGGTGACGGAGCAGTCGGCAGTCCGCCCCAATCCTGTCGAAGAGCCGGAGATAGGGGAACTTGACTAAAATACAGGAGAAGGTTGGAAGAAAAAGCTGAAAATTAAACAGTCAAAGTGGAAAATTAGACGGATTCAATAGGGAAAAGTGCTAGAATTTAAAAAGCGGAAGGGAGGAAAGAATAAGATATATGAGAAAGAGAAAAAACATATGGAGAAAAAGCGCCCGGCCCTATCTCATGCTTTTGCCGGCCTTCGCAGTCATTTGTGTCTTCATGATCTATCCCATCATTAACACCTTTTTCCTAAGTACCCAGAATCATGTATTGACCAATCTGAAAAATGCAGGATTCATCGGTCTGGATAATTTTACCAAGCTGTTTCAGGATGCAACCTTCTGGAAGGCAGCCAAGAACTCCTTGTGGTGGACGGTGATGAACGTAGGCTTGCAAGCCTTCTTCGGCCTGATCGTGGCCTTGATCCTCAACATGAAGTTTAAGGGTCGAGGGATTTTCCGAGCCCTGATGTTCACCCCCTGGGCGGTGGGTGGTATCCTGGTAGCCTTGATCTGGAGCTTCATGTTCAATGAAAGTGTAGGCGTCATCGGAGATTTATTGAAGAAGATGGGCATTATCAGCCAAAATATGTCCTGGTTCTCCAGCGGGCCAAGAGCCATGTGGGCTCTGACCATTGCCAATACCTGGCGGGGAATTCCCTTCTTTGCCATCAGTATCCTGTCCAGTCTTCAGACCATCTCGCCGGATGTCTATGAGGCGGCGGATGTGGACGGGGCCGGCAGCTGGAAGAAGTTCTGGAGGATTACCCTTCCCCTGATCAAGGATACCCTCTTGCTGACCATCCTGCTTCGAACCATCTGGACCTTGAATGTGGTAGATATCATCTATGGTATGACGAAGGGGGGACCCAACTTCTCCACCCTTACCATTCCGGTATATATCATGATGAAATTTACGGATTCCATGGATGCGGGATATGCCTCCGCCATGGCCGTGGTGATGGTGCTTGTACTGCTGATATTTTCTGTCATCTACCTGAAGGTAGGAAAATACGGAAAGGAGGAATATTATTGATGAAGCCCCGTACAAAGAAAAAAATCGGTAAAATATTCAAATGCTATATTCCGGTGGTGATCTTCACCCTCTTTACCCTCTTTCCCTTTTATTGGTTCCTCTGTACCTCCTTTAAGGAGGAAAGCAGCATCATGCAGCTGCCCCTGAAGTATTTTCCCACCACCTTTACCCTGGATAATTATAAGAGCATCCTAAGCAGCATGGGATTCGACAAATACTTCCTGAACAGTTTGTTTGTCGCTGTCCTTACCACCATTGTTATTATGTTTATCGCCATCTGGGGTGGTTTTGCCCTCTCCCGGTACAAGTTCAAGGGGAAAAAGTTCACCTTTTTCCTGCTCTTGATCACCCAGATGTTGCCGGGAATCGTTATCCTGATTCCCCTCTTTACTATCTTTAACAAGCTGGGCCTTATCAACAATCTGTGGGCCTTGGTATTGGTAAATTCTACGGTGAATCTGCCCTTCTGCATGATCATGATGAGCGGATTCTTCTCCGGAGTCCCCACCACCCTGGAGGAAGCAGCGCAGATTGACGGCTGTTCCATCTTTGGAGCTATCTTCAAGGTGGTTCTTCCGGCAGTTTTGCCCGGAATCGTATCCTGCGGAGCCTTCGCCTTTGTCAATTCCTGGAATGAGTTCGTCTTTGCCTTGAATTTCATCAATGACTCGGACAAATTCACTCTTCCTGTGGGCTTGAGCATGATGAAGGGGGAATTCACGGTCAACTACGGCGGTTTGGCTGCCGGTACCATCATAGCTTTGATACCGGTATTGCTGATATTCTGCTACATTCAGAAGTATCTGGTACAGGGCCTGTCAGCAGGCGCTGTAAAAGGATAAATACCATAACAGAAAAGGAGAAGGGTATGAAGAGAAAGAAATTGGTAGCAATGGCATTGACAGGGGTTTTGTGTGTAGGCATGTTGGGAGCAGCAGGCTGCTCCGGCAAGGAGGCTGCCAAGGATAGCAGCTCCGCCAGCACCGGCAGCTCGACGGCAGAGGGAGGAACCACGGGGGAGAAGGAAACCATCGAATTCTGGTATCATGATGGGAATACGACCTCCAATCCCATCTTTGAGGAGCTCATCAAGCGCTTCGAGGAGAAATATCCCCAATACGAAGTGAATTATGTGGGTCTGCCTTCCGATTCCTATTTGCAGAAATACAACACCGCTGTGGCCACCAACACAGTTCCGGATGTCATCAGTATCCGGGACATGGATGTTTCCTCCTTTGTCAGCCAGGAGGCCTTGATGTCCATGGATGAGGTATATGAGAATTTCTCAGAGAAGGATCATCTCAATACCGCCGTGATCGATGCGGTTCGCACCTGCGCCTCGGACGGGAAACTTTATTGCATGCCCCAGTATATTACCACCGATATTTCCTGGTGTAATACCAAGCTTATGGAGGAGAAGGGGGTATCTGTCCCGGCGACTCTGGATGAGTTCCTGGAGGATTGCGAGAAATATGCAGATTCTGCCAATGGAACCTATTTCTACTCCCTGCGAGGAGGAGCCGGTTCCATGGAGAATATGTTTGATTTTATCTTCACCTACGCGGATCAGAACAGCCTCTTCGATGAGGAAGGCAATTGCGTACTGGATCAGCCTGTCTTTGCGGAAGCCCTGGATCTCTATGCCGGCATTTATTGGAATGGCTGGACTTCCCAGGATAGCGTGACCAATGGTTTCAAGGAGATGGTTGCCGAGTTTGGTTCTCAGACCAGCATGTACATGAGCCACAATTCCTCTTCTCTGGCAGAGCATAAGAAGAACCTGGGAGAGGGCAATTTCGCCAATGTCATCGCACCGGCCAATTCCAAGGGCAATGTGGTAACAAAAGACCTTTCCTTCATCGGTTATGCCATCATGGAGGGAGCAGAGCATAAGGAAGGGGCTCAGGCCTTCATCGAATATCTGGTTTCCTGCGAGGGCGCTTCTTACCTGTGCGAGCAGGAGGGACGTGTACCCATCAACGACCTGATCTATGAAGAAGAGTGGTACAAGAATGATGAATATAACAAGGTATATCAGGAAATGCTTTCCGCTGACAATGTGAAGTTCCTGCCCCATGCCATCTGGCTGACGGAGTGGAATGAATTCCGCAGCAATTACCAGGAGCCGGGCTTCCAGGCTGTTCTGATGAAGGAAAGAACTTCTGAGGAGGTACTCAAGGAGTGGGCAGATTATCTGACCACAGCCCAGAAGGCCTATCTGGCAGCCCAATAAGGGGTAGGGAGTCTGCCGGGCGGATGGGTCCAACCGGTGCCCCGGGCAGATAGGAGCCTAGAATAGAATAAAGCGACTGCCGGAAGAGATTGCCGGAAGAGATTGCCGAATGACGGGAAAGTCATTCGGCTAGTCGCTGTTTAACCTTCTTGCGCTTATGGGGAAAGGAGTTCTGTGAAAAAGCTGAAGACGTGGTTTCAGAATCATTCCATACGATTCAAAATGATTGTCATGGTCTTTGGAGTAGTTGCCGTATTGCAAGTCCTGAATGCCTTCGTCTTCACGGCAACCGTGTCCTCCAAATTCCAGGATAACATTTCCCAGGCCAATCTGCAGACCACAGAGCAAATGGCCTTTAACCTGAATCGGGCTATGGATGATATTGTCAGTGGAATGGTATCCATTCGGGAGGAAATGCTAAGCAATCAATTCTCCGTGGTGGATGAAGGGGCGGAAAATAATTATATTGCCAGAAATATCTCCTACCAAAGCAGGTTCAATCAGCTGATGTCAGCGGATGAAAATTATCGTTTTATCCATTCTATGCTGATTTTGAACGAGAAAGACCATTATTCTTATACGCGGGATGAATATCAATATCTCACGCTGACCCAGGATTCCCTCTTTCAGAAGGTGGTGGAG
>CAVJHW010000079.1:0-525 GCA_963649395.1 Coriobacteriaceae bacterium
CTTTCTCCCAGGAGATATTTCGCAGTTTGACAATGTGTTCAGGCTTGTTCCGAATAATTATCTGACGGTACAGTTGCCAAATCTGGATTGTAAACTTCAGCGCTTTTATCCATCCAAAGATTTGCAAATGACATCCGGACTACAGGAATATGAAGCTGTGATTACGCAGATTGGAGAATTGCTCCATGAAAATATGAGGTTAATTTCAAAAAAGTGGAAAAAACCTGCTATTTCGATGACTGGGGGCATGGACAGTAAAACAACAGTTGCTTGTGCCAATGGATTGTATGATAAATTTGTTTTTTATAGTTACATGTCTATGAATGGAGACCGTCCGGATGCTGAGGCTGCAAAAAAAATTGCGGATGCGATAGGTGTAAAGCATAGAGCGTACGTGATATCAGAGCAAGATGCAGATTTTGCGCATGTTCCCTTTATAAGGGCTATCATGGAGCATAATCTTGGAAATATTGGCAAGGTAAATTCTAATGATGTAAGAAAAAGGATTTTTTTTCTGGATACTCC
>CAVJHW010000079.1:535-11792 GCA_963649395.1 Coriobacteriaceae bacterium
TGGGTTTCGGAAATTGGACGTGCGAATTATTACAAGAAATTCGGTGTAAAGAAAATGCCAGAGCAATTGTCCCCGCGCCAAATGACATCGATGTATAAGTTTTTTACATATAACCGCAGGACTACTTGCGATACGGATAAAATATTTAAGCACTATATTGAAAAAACAAGATTTTCAGAGAAGTATAATATGGATGCCAGTGACCAGTATCTGTGGGAATTCAGATATGGAGGTTGGGGTGGATTGACAATTACATCCGAACACAGGGTTTCTTATGATATTACCATCCCGTACAATAATCGATTGTTGATGGAATTGTTTTTAAGACTACCGAAGAGTAAGCGAATTGCTGATATTCCTCATTATGATGTCATTCGGAGAATGAATCAAGCTATTGACAAGCTGGGAATTACAATCACTAACTATAATGAAACAAAGAAGAGAATGTATTGTGAAAAAGCTTATTACTTCATTAATAATATTCTGCCGTTTTAAGGGGTAACCATGAAAGTACTATTAACAGCTACTGTTCAATCCCATATCTGCCAGTTTCATCGACCTTTGGTGGCTATGCTCCACGCCCACGGCTGCCAGGTGCATGTGGCAGCCCGCAACAATTTGGCAGAGAAGAACGGTCTGAAATTGGATTTTGTGGACAGGGTCTACGAGGTGCCCTTTCAAAGGTCGCCCTTCTCCCCTAAGAATCTGAAGGCAGCGAGGATGCTGAAGAGGATTCTGGCGGAGGAGCAGTATGATATAGTACATTGCAACACTCCGGTGGGAGGCGTGGTAGGGCGGCTGGCCGCCAGGAAGACCAGGAGGCAGGGCACTCAGGTCTTTTATACGGCGCACGGTTTTCATTTCTATCAGGGGGCCCCTAAAAAGAATTGGTTGATCTGGTATCCGGTGGAGAAGTTCATGTGCCGCTTTACGGATAAGCTGATTACCATCACTCAGGAGGATTACAGGCTTGCTTCGGCTAAATTTTCCACCCAGGTGGAGCGGATTCACGGAGTGGGAGCCAATTCTGAGAAATACAAGATGCTTCCCCCCCAGGAATGTCAGACTCTGCGCCAGGAATTAGGATATGAGACCGATGAACAACTCTTACTCTGTACCGGAGAACTCCTGCCTAATAAGAACCAGATTACATTGATTCGAGCTATGAAGACCATTGGTCAAAGGCATCCTCAGGCCAGGCTTCTGCTGGCAGGAAATGGTCCGAACCTGCTGGAATTGCAGCAGGAGGTCAGGAATCTGGGGCTGGAGGGTCAGGTGGACTTTTTGGGCTACCGGACGGATCTGGAGCGATATGCCAATATTGCAGACATTATTGTATCCTGCAGCTACCGAGAGGGACTTCCCATGAATATCGTGGAGGGTATGCTATTGGCTAAGCCAGTGGTGGCTTCCTATAATCGGGGACATCGGGAATTGATTATAGAGGGAAAGACAGGCTTCATGGTTCCCCCCGGGGATGAACAGGCATTTGCAAACCAGATCTGCCGTCTGCTGGAGCATTCAGAACTAGCGGAGCAAATGGGTCAGGCAGGACGAGAGAGTGCTTGTCTCTATGCAGATGTTCAGGTGCAGGAAGAGCTGGCTGTCATCTATGGATGGAAAGGAAGACCGGATGAGTTTGCGAAAACTGCTGATGGGGAGAAGAAAGCCGCTGCTTGTGGAGAGCATGCGGAAGGGGAGGAGGTTCAGACTTGAGGATTGGGATCTTAACCCACTATATGGTGAATAATCAAGGAGCCCAGCTGCAGTTGGCTGCCATGTATGCTCACCTTCAGGAGCTGGGGCATAGCCCGGTAGTGCTGACCTATGAGAAGAATTTTGACCTGGATCCGGGGGAGCAGAAGAAGAATTCTGCCTCCTTGCGGGCTCTTCCCTATTATTTGAGACATTATCTCTTGGAAAAAGGGCTGGGGCTTACCCTCTTCAATGCTCGGAAGGTGCAGGCCCATCGAAGGGCTTTGCAGGCTTACCCCTATCTTCCTTACGATACGGATCAGGTGGATGCGGTATTGATCGGCAGCGATGAGGTCTTCAGCGTGGATGTGGGCTGCAATCGGATGATGTACGGTTATGGTTTGCATGCACCGGCTCTTGCCTATGCCCCAGCCTTCGGTCGCACGACCATAGAGGATTTAAAACAATATGGTTATGAGGAATTGGTCACAGAGGGCTTGAAGAATATGCCCTGTCTGTCTGCTAGAGACAGCCATACCCAGGAAATGATTCGGTCCCTGACAGGGAGGGAGGTCCCTCAGGTTTGTGATCCTGTCCTCCTCTACCGAGGCGGATTCTCGGCAGACATCCATCCTATCGGAAAGCCCTATCTCATCGTCTATTCCTATGATCGCAACATGACAGAAGCAAGGGAGATCGAAGCCATTCAATCCTATGCCCAGGCCCACGGACTTTTGACTGTCTCCTTGGGTACCTATCACAGCTGGTGCGATAAAAAGATTGTCTGTGGAGCCGCCGAGTGGTATACTTACTTCCGGGATGCGGCCTGCGTGATTACTGACACCTTCCATGGGGCAGTAACAGCTATGAAGAATCATTGTAATCTGGCTGTGCTGATCCGGGAAAACATCAACCAATTCAAGATGACTTCCCTGCTGGAACAGACCGGTCTGACTCAGAGACGTCTGCCGGAAATGACAATAGAAGCCCTGGAAGGGGTGCTTTCCCAACCAATCAATTACGTAGCAACAGATGCTCGCATCGCCGCCATGGCGGAGAAAAGCGACAGATATCTTAAGCAAGCATTGGAGCAGATTCAGGAGCAGAGGCATGGATAGCGGAAGTCAGAACTGCGGCGGCAGCAGGAGTCAGGACAATTGCGATAATCACAGCAATAGACGAAACATAAGTTTCTTTGTGGCAACAGGCCGATGCGCCGGATGTGGTGCCTGTGTGGCTATTTGCCCCAGGCAAGCCACGTCCCTGCGGGAAAATGATGCTGGATTTTTGGAGGCAGCGGTGGAACCGACTCTCTGTGTCAGTTGCGGTCTATGTCAGAAGGTTTGTCTGCGCCTGAGCAGGGAGGAGAGCACGCAAGAGACTTGCAAAGAGGGTATTGAAAAGGGAATCCAGAAAACTTCAGTGAAGAAACTAACAAAAACTGACAGTAGAATCGTTAAGCCAGGTAAGAACCTAAAAAATGCCAGTTTTTACGCTATGCAAAGTGTTCAGAGAGATACGGTGATGCATTGTTCTTCCGGCGGAGTTGCTCATGAATTGGCAAAGGCATTCCTGGCAGAAGGGGGCAAGGTGGTCGGAGCAGCTTATGATCTGGTCGTCAACCGGGTGCTTCATCGGGTCATCATGGACCAGACGATGGTTTCTCTTCTGGACGGATCAAAATATTTGCAAAGTGACACATCCGAGGCCTTTGCTACAGCCCTGCGGGAGGCCGGTCAGTCGCCAAATGCCCAATTTCTGGTCTTTGGCACGCCCTGTCAGATAGCAGGCATGGCAACAGCCACGGAACAGTCTGGGGTTCGGGAACAATTTTTACTGGTGGAAATCTTCTGCCATGGCATCCCAAGTGTCCATGTCTGGGAAGACACTCTGCGAAGGGTCAGAAAGAAGCTGGAAACAGATCGATTTGATTCTGTCCAGTTTCGCTATAAGAAGGATGATTGGCATAGTTACTGCCTACGCATAGAGGCCAGGGGACGATCCTGGTATGGAAAACGAGAGACAGAGCTTTTTTGGCAGGTTTTCTTCGAAAATATCCTCCTCAATGATGCCTGCTGGGATTGCAAGGATCGCTGTGAAACTTCTTATGCAGATCTACGGCTGGGAGATTATTGGGGATCACGATTTCGACATCGCAGCGACGGAATTTCCGCAGTATTCGCCCTGACGTCCAAGGGAGAACAAAGCATAGAGCAGCTGGTTGTTCAGAAACGTCTGCGTTCCTTTCCAGCAGGAAGTGCGGAGGAGATGTTGAAAGCTCAGAATATGGCTGGTTACAGCCAGAGAAAGCTTCACGACCAGGCCATGGAGGATCTCCGCAGAGGAACAAATCTGCGAGAGGTGGTCAAAGGCTACCGTCGGGGTTTTACAGGGAAGCAAAAATTGAAAAGATATTTGCTAACGGCCAGTGCAGCCCTCCCTGACGGGCTGCGAGCCAGATTGCGGAAGAGGAATAGCGCAAGGAAAGTCAAAGGCTAATGAGAGAAGATAGATGATAACAGACGAATCCATTAAGGTACTTCATGTAGTAGGGCAGATGAACCGGGGTGGGACAGAGGCGCTACTAATGAGTCTTTTAAGAATCACGGATCGGGAGAGATTCCAGTATGATTTCGTGGAGCAGACACAGAATTCCTGTGATTATGATGAGGAAATCAAGGCTTTAGGCAGCACCATCTATCGTTGCCCCACCATTAGCCCAACATCCTTATCTAGCTATCGAGGATGGTGGCGTACTTTTTTGCAGCAGCATCCGGAGTATAGAATTATTCATGGACATAGTAGGGGATCCGGCCCTATCTACCTGAAGGAGGCTAATAAGGCCGGACGAATTACAATTGCTCACTGTCATAATAATTCCTTCGGATTTGGCATGAAGGGTCTGGTGCGCAGGATTTGGCAGACCCCTCTAAAAAATATTGCTGATTATAATTTTGCCTGCTCTTATGAATCTGGTATTTCACAATACGGGAAAAGGGGAAAGTTCCAAGTGCTAAGAAATGGAATCATGACCTCCTCTTATATTTGGAATCCAACCATCAGACAGAAGGTCAGACAAGATTTTTCTTTGGGTGAAGGACTGGTCGTCGGAAATGTTGCGAGGTTTGAAGAACAAAAAAACCATCGCTTTTTGATAGAAATATTCTATGAGATTCAAAAACTGTGTCCGGATGCAAGGCTGCTGTTGGTTGGAGGAGGAACGTTGGAGGACGAGATTCATAAGCAAGCAGATGCCCTGAAAATCTCGGAAAAAGTTATTTTTGCCGGTGTTCGCTCGGATGTAAATGAACTGCTTCAGGCGATGGATGTATTTGTATTGCCTTCGCATTTCGAGGGCTTGGGAATTGTCAATATCGAGGCTCAGGCGGCAGGCCTGCCTTGTTTCGTCAGTGCTAAGGTTGTTCCTCCGGAGGCCAGGGTGACCGACCTGCTGCAATACATTCCTCTGGACGCCGGATCTGAAGTTTGGGCCAGGCGAATAATTGCCGGTGTCATTCGAACGGAGGATAGACGCGATACTTCCGAGGAAATTCGGAAAGCAGGATTTGATATTCATACAACCGCTCGTGAGTTGGAGGATTTTTATATCAAGATAATGGGGAACCACCATGCAGGATAAGGTATTTCTTACTATTGTTACACCGGCTTACAACCGAGCAAGGCTTTTGATGAGATGTTTCAGTTCCCTTTGTGCCCAGACAGAATGGGACTTTGAGTGGCTGATCATTGATGATGGAAGCACCGATGATACAGAGACTGTGGTTAAAAGCTTTCAGACGGAGCAATTTCCGATCCAGTACATTAAGAAAGAGAATGGCGGAAAACATACAGCCTTAAATGCTTCCCATGGGCATATTCATGGAAAATATGTTCTGATTCTGGATAGCGATGATACGTTGACAGAGGATGCAGTTTCAGCTGCAAAGTTCGCTTGGAAAGAGTGGGAAACCAATCGAGAGGTGGGCATTGTGATTTTGCTGAAAGGAAGCAATAAAGAGCAGCCTAACTGTATTGTCAGCGACTGGAAAGTGCCGGTGGATATTATGAGATACAAGCGGATCTGTCTTCGCAGCAATGACTGCTGCGAAATCATCCGCACAGACTTGTTTGAGAAATATCCCTTCCCTGTCTTTGAAGGGGAACGTTTTCTGGCAGAAGGCGCCCTTTGGGGGCGTGTCAGCCAAGATTGTCAATGTGTCTATATCAATAAGGTGATCTACCTCTGCGAATACCTGGAGGATGGCTTGACAAAATCCGGACGTGCCATGCGCATTCGTAATCCTCAGGGAGGAATGTTTCATGCGAATGTCTATATGGCGAAGAAGAATTTCCTGAAAAAAAGAATCAAAAATGGACTGCTCTATACCTGCTATGGTTTCTTTGCTAAGAGAAGCTTTAAGCAGATGGCAGAGGGATGTTGCGATAGATTACTTATGTGGATGTGCATTCCCTTTGGGTGGCTGTTGTACAAATACTGGAAATCTAACACTTGATGAAAAAATTGACTTTCACTCGTGGTGGGATCACCGTAGGGTGGCACGAAGTTTTACTTTAACGGCACAGTGAGACATATATTATGAAAAAGATATTGATTATTTGTGGTGGGCTCCAGATTGGCGGTGCAGAGAGAGTGGCCGCGGATCTCAGCCTCTATGCACCCCCAGGGGAATATGAATTTCATTATCTGATTTTCGAGGGAAATGAGAATGTCTATGGGGCAGAGATAGAAGGTCATGGGGGCAAGGTGATCTGTTGGCCTTCTCCTTCCAGTGGCTATAAGGCTTATATGCAGCGCCTGAAGCAGCTTCTGGAGCAGAATAAGTATGTAGCAGTTCATTCCCATACCATGTTTAATTCCGGCATTAACCTTTATTTGGCTAGGAAGTATCATGTGCCGGTGCGCATCGCTCATTCTCACACCACTAGGACGGAGACGCGGGTATCTCACAGACAAAAGCTCTATGAAGCCCTGATGCGACGGCTTATTGCTTTCTCTGCCACTCATTTTTTTGCCTGTGGAAAGGCGGCAGGTATTTGGCTCTACGGAAGAAGGCTTTTTGACAAAAAAGGTCTGGTGATTCACAATGGTATAGATACAGAGAAGTTTGCCTTTTCTCCGGAGAAGAGGAAAGCTGTGCGGGACCACCTGGGCTTGTCCGAGAATTTTGTGATTGGACATTCTGGCACCCTGGTGCCTGTGAAGAATCAGGAATATCTGATTCGGCTGATGCCGGAGATATGCAGGCGAATTCCCTCAGCCAAACTTTTGTTGGTGGGTCGGGGGGATGAAGAAAATACAGAAGGCCTGCAAAGGGTCATCCAGGAGACAGGTATGGAGGATCATGTCATTCTCTACGGCCCTTCCCTGCAGGTTCATGAGCTTCTGAATGCTTTTGATGTATTTGCCTTTCCTTCCAAGAGGGAGGGAACTCCCCTGGCCTTATTGGAGGCTCAGGCTAACGGTCTGCCCTGTATTGTGTCGGATCACGTGCCGACGGATGCCTTTGTGACAGGTCTTGTTCAGACTTTATCCCTGAAGGAATCGCAGATTTGGGTTGATGTTATCTGCTCGGCTCATCGACTGAATTCGGATAAATATGCCGCCTTTGTGGCAAAACAGGGTTGTGATTTGAAAACAACCTATTCGCCGGTTTATGAGGCATATAGGGGGGGGCAGAGAAGGAAGCAGAGAAGGGATGCTATCGTGGCCTTTTCCTTTGACGATGGACGAGAGGATAACTTTCGGGTGGCACAGGATATATTGAAGCCAAGCAATCTACCAGCTACCTTTAATATTACCACCGGCTATGTGGATGGCACCTGTCCCCCAAACCTTCGCCCCACACAGACACCGGCCATGGATGTAGAGGAGGTTCGCAAGCTGGATCAGGATCCTTTGTTTGAGCTTGCTCTGCATGGAGATCGTCACCTGAATACCCCGGAGGATGTTGCAAAGGGTCGAAGAAAGCTTATGGATTGGCTGGAGAGAGAGGAGCCCTGTGCCTTTGGCTTTGCCAGCCCGGGATCCGGCCTGAATCTGACGGAACTTTCCTTTTTGGGGCAGGAACCCTTTCGCTCCGGTGTTACCTATGTCCGTACCAGCCTTCGTTGCAAATCCCTACCTCACGTAAGGATCCTGGCCAGAAAAGCTGGTCGGGTGCTTCATTTGCCTATATTTTATAAGCTGGCTTATGGGGATACCTTGCTGAAGCAAAAAGAGGGAAGAATTCTCTACAGCGTGCCGGTTATGGGGGATACCAGGGTCTCACAGATCCTTGCTTTGATCGAATTGTGTATACGAAGAAAGAGTGCGGTGATTCTTATGTTTCATAGCATAGAGAAGGAACCACAGGACACCTGGTCCTGGAGAGAGGACAGGTTTTTGAACTTATGCCGATACTTGGTGGATCAGCGCAAGAAGGGAAACCTGCAGATATATACAGTGGAAAGGCTGTATGAGGAAGGACATTTCCTATGATTAAGATTCTCTTTTTTATAGAGACCCTCAGCGGAGGCGGTGCTGAGAAGGTGCTTCGCACCCTGGTCAACGCCATGGATCAATCAAAATTTGATATTACTGTCCAGACCCTCTATCCGGATCTCGCCTGCAGCCAGCTGGCTCAGGGAATTCATTACATATATTGTTATCCCTCGGATTCCAAGTGGAATCACAGACGCATGCGCCTAGATGCTGCAACAGGTCATCTCTATGCCAGCCATATCAAGGGAGATTATGATATAGAAGTGGCCTATCTGGAATATGGATCTACCAAGATTATGGCATCCTCGACCAATAAAAAGGCTGTCAAGCTGGCCTGGGTTCACTGTGACCTGAAGAATACCCTGGGAAATGTTACCGGATTTGCTACTGCTGCCAGAAAGTATTATAAGAAGTTCGATCAGGTGGTATGTGTCTCCGAGAACGTTCGCCAGGGTTTTCTGGACCTTTTTGGAGATACCGTGGATACCGTGACCATCCACAATACTGTGGATGACAGAGAGATCATGACAAAGGCTACTCTTCCCCTGCCGGAGGACCTAGAGAAGCGCAGAGTGACTATAGCTCTGGTGGGCAGGTTGACCCCCCAAAAAAATATATTGAGGGCTCTGGAGGCTCATAAACGCTTGCTGAGGGAGGATGGCATCGCACATGACCTGTGGATCATAGGGGAAGGGGAGGAGCGCCCCAGGCTTGAGGAATATATCCGCAATAATTATTTGGAAGATTCCGCGCGGCTACTGGGCTTTCGAGACAACCCTTATCCTATGATGCAGAAGGCGGATCTGTTGATTTGTTCTTCCGTATTCGAGGGTTATTCCACCTTTGTTACCGAAGGCTTAATCCTTGGAAAACCTATTGTTACCACAGATGTATCCGGCATGAGAGAACTCTTGGGAGATAGTCAATATGGTCTCATCACAGCCAATGAAGATGATGCCTTCTACAGGGGCTTGAAACGGATGTTGACGGAACCTGGTTGCCTGGCTTATTATAGAGAGCAGGCATGTCAGCAGCAGAACCGATTTAAGAGGGAACATTTCGCGCGGAAGACAGAGACCTATTTTGAGAAGGTTCTGAATAATAAGCAGGATTAAAGGCCTTGTGGAGGTAATAGTTTGAGCTACCAAATGCCCCTGCTGTTTGTGGTGATAGCAGTTACCTTGCTTTACGCATTCAGCAAGAAGAGGAAGATAGACAAATTACGCTGCGTTCAGACAGTGACGGTGATTCTCACCCTGTTCAGTGGATTTCGTTCCTGGTGGATGGGGGATTTAATTAAATATTATACACAATTTAGGAGCTGTAACGGCACAGAATGGGTTGATGCAGTTTTCGACAAGGGTCTGTCTAACCTGGGCTTGCGTCTTTTCTTCCGACTGATTGGGGCTATGCATCTCAAGTATGAGGTTTGTATTTTTTTAATAGCTCTGCTGGTGGCAGTCTCTCTTGGAATTTTGGTTTATCGCTACTCCCCTTCGCCCTATTGGAGCTATCTGATCTATATCAGTATGGGATTTTACCTCTTTACTTATAGCGGTCTGAAACAGTCAATAGCCATGAGCCTTCTGATTTTCGCAGCTATGGCTTACTTTGACGACAAATGGAGCAGAATGTTGATCTGGACGCTGGCAGCGGCATTGTTCCATGCACCGGCATTGATCTTCCTGCTTCTTTTACTCCTGCATACCAAGCGGATTAACCTGCGTTATATCTACACGATCATTGTATTGTTTGCTATTTGTTTTCTATTTAAAGGTCAGCTGGTTGGCTTGCTCAGTGAACTTTACTATGATGATCAGGACACCTTTGAAAATGTGGCCAGAGTGGGAGGCCGTTTCATCATGATGGCCTTTATTCTGGTCGTTTCCCTAATATTACGTCCTTTGAAAAATTGGGATCGAGTCTATACTAAGACATTCAATATTATGATTATGTCTCTGATGTGTCAGATATTTTCCGTATATGACAACAACTTTACTCGACTTGCAGACTATTTCTTCCAGTTTTCCGTGATATATATTCCTATGATGCTGGAACCGGGAAGAGAGCAGGCCAGGCGATATTCCAACCATAGGTCGCAGATTCGATATTGGAGCCGATCTACCTATGTTTTAGCAGGTTTAGCTATTACGATATTTGCACTTTGGTATTATAATTCCTATGTGGATGCAAGTTATACAATTTTAAAAGATTATCATTTTCTCTGGCAGTTGGATCCGTATTCACTCTACGGTTCCTAAGTAGACGAGGGGGACTACCCACGGGTAGAGACCTATGCTCGTCAGGAGCTGAGTCTTCCTATCTACGTGGGTATGCCGGAGAAAGAGGTTATATACGTAATTGAAACTATGAATGCCTACCCTGGAGATGCCAATGAATGAATATTCAATACGCCCCTTAATGGAAAAAGATGCACCGGGAATGCTGGAATGGATGCAGGATTCGAAGATCATCTGCTATTTTCGCTTTGATGGTTCCGAAATCTCTCTGAAACAATGCCTGTCTTTCATTGGAAAGAGCCAGGAGGACTCGGATTCCTTGCATTATGCTATCGTGGATGACCAGGATCAATATCTGGGCACTGTCAGCTTAAAGAACATAGACCAGGAGAAGAAGGAAGCTGAGTATGCCATCAGCCTCCGCTCCTGTGCTCATGGTACCGGAGCATCGGTCGAGGGAACCCGGCAGATCTTACAGTTAGCCTTTCAGCAGTTGGGATTAGAGAAAGTTTTTCTGAATGTACTGGCAGATAATTATCGGGCAAATGCTTTCTATAGGAAGATGGGTTTCCGATTTCAGAAAAGAGAGGAGCATGCTCTCTATCTGAAGGGAAGTTGGCGGGCTTTGAATTGGTATGTTATTCATAAATATCAGGCTTGTCCCAAATACAGCATCATCATTCCTTGTTATAATTGCCAGCATTTTCTTCCGACAAGTGTAGGCAGCGTGCTAGATCAAACTCTGGAAAACTACGAACTGATCCTGGTCGAGGATGGTTCAGCGGATGGTACAGAGGAATTGTGTAATCAATATGCAGAC